>CAZIGP010000133.1:0-383 GCA_964538425.1 uncultured Pirellulales bacterium
CACTTCTTCAATCGCCATCTTGATGCCGTTCACAATCGTATCGCTCTGCTGCTTGGCACTGCCCGTACGCGGCAAGCTAGAAACAATACGAATAGTTCCCGACTTTGGTGCCTCGGGATTAACAGTAGGCGATGTAGGCGACTTGCCGTTGGAAGTAGTCGTTGCAGATTTTCCGCAACCGCTAATAACAACAAGAGTAGCAAACACGACGGGTGCGACGAGTTGATTGAAACGTTGCATATGTCTTGTCTATTAGAGAGGCTCAAAATGGAATCTGTTTGGGCATCATTGTAGAAAGCAGCCTTGAGCGGCGTCAATTTGCAGAACAGAAATCGAGAGAAAGAATTACACCATCTGTCGTGAGGCGAATGGCATCAAAAGTC
>CAZIGP010000133.1:393-8950 GCA_964538425.1 uncultured Pirellulales bacterium
GTCTCTAAGCTCGGACCACAATTCTGCCGATTATTCTGGCAAAGGCTTGCCTTTAGTTTCAGGGCCTAGCCAAATAAGAAACACGCCTAACAAGTAGATCGCGCTTAGTGCCGAACCTGCATCGGGAAAACTGTTATTGAAATACGCCATCAACGTTGCAGTTTGCACAGTTCCAATCGCGGCAATAATTCTGCCAAAGTTAAAAGCAAAACCCTGGCTGGTAGCGCGTACCTTAGTTGGAAACAACTCGGGTAGGTAAAGGGGAAAGAAACCGTAAAACGCCGCAGTAACAGCTCCAGCTAAACAGACGGATAATAAAAAACGCATGTCAAATTGATCGTTGCCTTTATAAAGCAGCAAAGCAGCGCCAAATGATCCCAGACACAAAAGAGTATAAGTAATTCGACGCCCCAAATATCCTGCCAGTGCTGCGGCAATTAATGTTCCGAAGATGGCCCCACCGGCTGAAAAAATCTGAGTGCATTCTCGAGCGAATTTTGCCATTTCTTCATAGCCTTCGGCAGGCTTTAGTTGTAGCGACCATTTTGGTGCCCATTGTAGCGCACCCCAAGTTCCCAACAGCGCAACACCAGTAAGACTTGCACCGAGTAATAGTCGACGAATGTTTGTTCCTCTTGCTTCGCTGGTCAAATCGCGTGCCTGCTCGGCTCGCTTTAAATAGCATCGCACGGGATACATGTAACCAAACAGGGCAACTATTACGCCAATTACTGTTCCTGGAATTTGGAATACTCGAGGCGATACAGAAATGCCATCAGCAATTCTTTCTAGCGCTGGTGTCCACAAAAAAACAACAAAACCTGCACCTGCGCAACCCGCCAGCACTCCAAGTAAATCTCGTGTGGCCCAGTAGGAAGTCGCCCCTTTGTCGCGTTCGTGTTGCCAACGCTCCGACTCGGGAACAAACAACCGAATAAAGAAAATTAAAATGGCGGGCACCGCGCCGGCAATCATCAAGAGCCGCCACGCTTGATTATCAAGTAAATATCCAATGGTTGCATCACTTAAGCCAATGCCACTGAGTGTAGATTTTGCGCCATCGATAACAGAAAGCAACACTAGACTTAGTAGCCCGACTAATAAAAAACCGACATTGGCGGCCGCACCAATCAACCCGGCGATCATCGTGCGCGATTTATCGGGCCATAGTTCGGTGACCAGTGCCACCCCGAGCGACCACTCGCCCCCCATACCAAGCGATGCAATAAATCGCAGCACCGCGATGTGCCATGCTTCTGTCGCAAGACCACAAAGCCCTGTGAAAATCGCATAAGTAAAAATGCTCAGTGACATCGCTCGCACACGACCAATGCGATCACCAAGCCAACCAAACACAACTCCGCCGGTAGCTGCCCCAACAAGAAACACTGCCATGATGGCACCAAACCATTGATTCGCATCAGCTCCGCTCTCAGCACCTAACAATTGCTTTAACGCAGGCGGCCCCACTAATGGAAACATCCCCATTTCAAAACCGTCGAACAGCCAGCCGAGAATTGCCGCCAATAGAGCCATCCATTTGCCGGTATTTGATGCTGCAACAGTCGATGATACGGGTGTTGATGAATTCATTCCGGCAACTCCTCGTGCTGAGGTTCAGGCAAGAAAAAGCAAGCCATAGTACCGATCGCGTAAACTGCAAAACCAACGGCGGCTGCGGTGTATGCAAAGCGAGTAAACGGCGTTGCGTCGGGCAAACTTTGTTTTAACCAGTCAGAACCGGCTACGGTCAATGTCACAAGTGCTGCCGAGGTTCCCAAAATACGTCCGCCAACGTTCGCGGCAAAGCTTTCGCCGGTGCCGCGTAGATGTAGCGGATACATCCGTGGTAGATAATTTCCCCAAAAGCTAAATTGGGCAACCGTTACCAAACCCGCGAAAAAAATGCCGACCATCAATGACGGCAAGCTATGGACCGCTGCATAATAGAAAACGATCGGCACGATCACCAAACCTGGCAATTGAAAGACTCGCAATAATGCTCTGCGGCTAACGATCTTTACAGCAAGCACTGCGAGGAGGAACCGCCCTGCCAGCCCGCCAATTTCCTGGATCAATTGAACTTGGCCAACCTTCTGATTCTGTTGTGGCTTAGGTAATTCTCGCACTTCGGGTAAGCCTGGCACAATCTGCGGCAAATGTTGAATGGCGCCAAAGGCTGCGCCATAACTGCAAGCGAAAAGCAAAGTAGTCACGAGCGTCGTGCGACGAAATTCTGGACGAAACAACTCAAAAAAACTGGGACGCTTGAGTGTGCCGGCCAATTTCTTTTCCTGCCATTTAGGCGACTCCGGCAAAAACGGTCGAATTACGATTAATGGAAATGCAGGAATCACACCAGAAATGAGCAAATACCGCCATGATTCGTGCCCGTGATCAATAAATAAACGCCGCTTACAAGCAACCCACCGAAGGAAGAGAATGCTAGCGTGTACCCTAAAACACGTTCCCGCTGTTTGGGATCAGCGAACAATTCTGCCAGCCACGCCACCGCGGCGACAAATTCAATGCAAACCCCTGCAAATGTCAAACAACGAAGCGCCAACAACATTGGCAACGATGTACTAAATCCGGCAGCGAACGCCGAAAACGCATAAAGTAAAATACTCCAAGTTAACACACGGCGGCGACCCAAACGGTCGGTTAAATATCCACCGAGTAGACCAACAATTCCGCCAATAAAAGCAGGCACAAAAAATAGCCGTCGCGCCCATTCAATATATTCTGGTTGACCCAGCTTATAAGGACTGAGAGTTTCAATAGCATCTTTAATTACAAGTGGCAGCATCAGCAGTTCATAAATATCAAAGGCAAAGCCAATGGCCGCGATGATGCAAATTAACCATTGAACAGCGGTCAGGCGCGACGAGGCAGGCACAGAGTCTGTCATGGGCACACAGGGTGAGAAGCCAAACTGAATGGTAGGCAGATAAACCAAGGTGTCGGCGAACCCGCGATTTTAACAGACTTATATCGCCTGCGCCACCCCATTGCGTCGCTCTCCGATCGGCATCTACGGGCCACTCGCTAGACTACAGCTTGTCAGGCACTTATCATGGGCAACTTACGCTGGCCCTATGAATTCTTATACGCCGGATAGCTAGTAACCCGCACGCCCAGCCACAAGGATTTTGCACGATGGCAGAATTGCACTTCGATCCTCCTAAGAGCCTCGACATGAGCGGCCCCTGGTATCGCGATATGCGTAGTTACCACTGGTTTGTGTTAATTGTCGCAGCACTGGGATGGTTATTCGACTGCTTAGATCAGCAGCTATTCGTGCTGGCCCGACCAGCAGCGATGAGGGATTTGTTGGGAGTGCGGAAAGATGTTTTTGAGGATTATTCCACAAAACTAAAATCTGCCATCCCTTCGGGTTTGACGAGCACGCCCGTCGATACCTTCCTGGAACGATCTCAAAAGCAACGTGGCCGTTTGCGTCGAGATGAGTTTTGGCCCATTGCAAACGAATTAAAGACGAAAGTTGCCAGCAGCAAAACTGACGCAGAACTCGCCATGGCTACGATAACGGCGCTGGATCGCTTGCCAGAAATTGCTGACCAGAAAAAGTTTGATGCCCTTGTGGGTGAATATTCTGGCTATGTTACGGCGATCTTCTTGCTGGGCTGGGCCACAGGCGGCTTAGTATTTGGCGTAATGGGAGATCGTTATGGCCGCGCCAAGACAATGCTCATCACGATTTTATTGTATTCAGCGTTCACTGGGTTGAGCTCGCTTTCTACAGGCTTTTGGGATTTTTCCCTGTATCGCTTTCTGACCGGGCTCGGTGTGGGTGGAGAGTTTGCCGTCGGCGTGGCATTAGTTGCTGAAGTGATGCCTGATCGAGCACGCCCGGCCACACTCACGTTACTACAAATGCTCTCGGCCTTAGGAAATATGACCGCGGCCCTCATTAACATGAAGCTGGGGGTAATGGAATCTGAAGGGCTGGTTAGCTCACCATGGCGGATCATGTTTTTGATTGGCGCTTTACCTGCGCTGCTTGCCGTCGTCGTTCGCTGGAAGCTAAAAGAACCAGAACGCTGGAAAGAGTTGAGCGCCGAACAAGCGATTAACAAGCAAATGGGGTCGTATCGAGCACTGTTTAACCATCCGGTGTGGAGAAAGCATGCCCTCATAGGGTTGATGTTGGCATTTTCAGGCGTCGTTGGGCTGTGGGCTGTCGGATTTTTCACTCCCGATCTGACGAAGCGAGTACTCCGGGATAAAATCACCGTCTCGGCACTGAGTGCCGAATTTTCCAAGGCAAAAGATGACGCCAAGCGAACTGATGCTCTGTTGGCATTAGTCAATGAAAATATCGATTCAGCGACTCAACAAAAAAACGTAGGGCTAACCGCACAGTTGGAAGAATTGAAAACTAATTTGCAACCCGCATCGGTTTCGGCGTCCAATACTAATGCTGGCAATATCGATGCTGGCCAAGTAGATGCCGTACGGGCAACGATTCAGAAAACTATCGATGGTGATATGACTTACTGGGGCGGCGTCAGCTCGATCTTCATCCAAATTGGCGCGTTCTTTGGCATGTTCGGATTTGGATACGTCGCTCAGAAGATCGGTCGTAAGCCAACGTTCGCTATTGCTTTTATCACCGCGGGCTTGAGCACAGCGATGGTTTACTAATACCTATCCGACTTTAGCCAGATTTTTTGGATGCTGCCGATGATGGGCTTTTTTCAATTGTCACTATTTGCTGGTTATGCCGTCTATTTTCCGGAATTGTTCCCGACCGCGCTACGTAGCACAGGTACGAGCTTCTGCTATAACGTCGGCCGGTTTGTAGCCGCACTTGGTCCGTTTACGCTTGGGCTTCTGAATAAGGTTTTCCAAGACCAGCCAGAACCATATCGATATTCGGGCTTGGTACTTTGCAGCATCTTCCTTGTCGGACTGCTTGCTTTACCTTTTGCTCCAGAAACCAAAGGCAAGCCGCTTCCGGAGTGATTTCGAAACGCAACGGCAATTCATCACTTTTCACTATCTACTGCTTACCGCTTGCTAACTTAGTCACCGGAGAATTTTTCTTGGGCATATTCCAGTGGCTTTTTGAGCGAGTTCAGTGGCTGATAAGCCTTGCCAAGCCAGAGAACCTTAAAGAACTGGTCAATCTTGGCGGGCCGCCATGGGTAAGCTATCTCATCCTGTTTGCCATTGTGTTCAGTGAAACTGGTTTGCTCGTCGGTTTTTTTCTGCCGGGCGATTCGCTGTTGTTTGCCGCTGGCTTCTTGGCTAGCCAAGGCGTATTTGATCTGTTTTTGCTGATCCTTACGCTTTGCATCGCAGCCATCCTTGGCGACGCAGTAAATTACTATCTCGGTCTGCAACTTGAAGAGCACGTGTTCGAAAAAGGACGTATTCGTTTCGTCAAGCATTCTCATCTTATCGCTGCCAAAGAGTTCTATGAAAAGCATGGTGGCGTGGCAATTGTGCTAGCTCGGTTTGTACCTCTGGTGCGAACCTTTACACCGTTTGTGGCCGGAATTGCTCGCATGAGCTACCGGCAATTTGCGTTCTACAACATCATTGGCGGCATCGGCTGGGTACTGTCGATGACGCTGGCTGGCTATTTTCTCGGCAACATTCCTTGGATAGGTAACCATTTTGAACTTGTGGTACTAGGAATTATTGCGATTAGTGTATTACCCGTGCTAATCGGTGCTTATCGAGCTTGGCGGCACAAGCCGCTGCTAGAATCAAGCCATGCTTCGAATTCTGAAACCGAAGCGAATCAGCCAAAGCAGGCCGATGATACGGCTGTCGGCTAAGATTGTCACCTGCAAGTAACAACGTGACGAAACTTGTTGTTTTGGCAATGGTTCCATCTTAAGATGCAAGAAGAGATGGCCGGAACAATTTTCTTTTAGGGTGCGTTATGAATCGACTTTCATCTCGATTCTCATCAGGGTTTTCCCGGCGATGTTTTTTGAGTGGCATGGCAGCGGTGGGTGCGACCGCGTGGACAACTCCTGGTGGATTTGCTGAAGAATTGACTCGCACGCCTCATCAAACGGAAGGGCCATTTTATCCTGACAAATTGCCGCTAGATACCGATAACGATTTGCTTATTATCAATGACGGCATCACGCCAGCCGTCGGTGAAATTACGCACCTTAGCGGTCGTATTCTCGATGTGGCGGGTAATCCGCTTCGAAATGCTGTCGTAGAAATTTGGCAGGTTGATAACCGCGGAGCCTATTTACATTCCGGCACGAACAACGCCGATAAACGCGACACTAACTTTCAAGGCTTTGGCCGCTTCATAACGAGTTCAACGGGCGAGTATTACTTCCGCACAATCAAGCCGGTAGCATACCCTGGCCGTACACCCCACATTCATTTTGCCGTGAAATTGCCGAAGCGAGAAAAATTCACCACCCAGTGCTATGTAAAAGGCGAACCACGGAATTCGCGCGACGGCATCTGGCGATCGATCCACGATCCCAAGGCTCGGGAGTCGGTGACCATCGATTTCGCGCCCATGAAAGAATCCAACATCGGCGAACTGGCTGCAAAGTTCGACATCGTCCTGGGCTTCACGCCGGAAGCTTAACGATGATGTCTATTCGTTACACAATTATTGCCCTGTTAGTGAGTGCATCGGTCGTTGGTTGTTCAAAACCAACCGACTCACGGTCGAATTCACCACAAAATTCCCTTGCAAATTCGATGACAATTCCGCCAGCAAGCGAAACAGCATCAAAAGAAGATCACATCACTAACACTCTAGAACCAGCGGCCGATAACAAACTTTCTTCAGCAAATGCTGACAACAAATCCAAACCAAAGAGTGTTAAAGTTGCAGCAATTCAGTGTTCATCAATATTAGGCAATATACAAGCCAATCGAGACAAGCTCACAACATTAGTCAAAGAAGCCGCCAGCAATGGGGCTAAAATCGTCGTTCTTCCCGAAACGTCGATCACCGGTTATCTGTCGCAAGACTTGCGAACGAACTGGCATGTGAGCGGCCATCCTATTGAGAGGCACTTTCATAGCAAAGACCCAACCGCATTTGCTGAACCAGTACCTGGAAAATCGACGAAGTATTTCTGCGAATTAGCGAAACAATTGCAAATTTACTTAACGATTCCTCTGTTGGAGATCGACGAAGTAACTGCACCGCAAAACGAATCTTCTGGCGACAAGGAGGAGAATACTACTCCGAGATTCTTTAACACCGTGTGCTTAGCATCCCCCAGTGGCGAATTAGTGGCTCATTATCGGAAGCTGACACCATGGCCTTATCCGGAAAAATCTTGGGCAACAGCCGGCGACCGCGGCGTACAAATTTACGACTCAGAATACGGCCGAATGGGACTGGCGATCTGCTATGACATTCACACCATTTTGGAAAAGTACGAACCCCATAAAATCTGGGCGTTGCTTTATCCAATCGCATGGGTCGACGAAAGTCATCCGGCCGATTGGTTTTGGCATCGCTTGCCGAAGCGCGTTGCACCGTTCAAACACTGCGTGATCGGCGCGAATTGGAGTGTTGATGAACCACAGAAATGGTACGGCTATGGTTTTTCGACAATTTTTGATGATGATGGCAAAGTGATTGCCACAGCAAAGAGTTTGTACGGCTCAGAAATTCTGTACGCAACAATTCCCACTGCGTGGGCGGAGTGAAAACGTTGCAAGGCAAGTTAAATCGTTGCTGGCCGACGCGAACGATCAAAATCGCAAATGGCCAGTAGGATCATGCCGGCCAACGTGGTTGCTGAAAGCAACCACCAATGGGCACCAACGAACAACGCAATCGAAGTGGCTATGCCTACGGCCACCAGTGCTAGCATAAAGAAGGCGTGGCAGGCCGATTGACGGCGGGCAGACGGGGTGCGAGTGTGGCAACGGACGAGTAATCCACCCGTCCAACCCAAAAGCTGTATGATTCCGAAGCCCCAAATAGCCGAAGCGTGTAGTTCTATCATGGCGGGCACGGTTCCTTCCGTGTGGCTAAGGTCAATTGACCGAGCATCCTTGCAGGGCCAATGTCTTAACATGAAAGCGATTCCCGTGCCAACTGCAGTTTTGCCGACCTATGCGGACAACTGAAAAAAGACCGCAAACTCTTACTTGTAAATGACTTACAAAATCCTTCTTTTAGCCCCAAAAATAAAAATCGCGGCGATTGCCAACGCAAATCGCCGCGATTTTGCAATTTATACAACCGGAAAATTTTACCGCAGACGAACAACCTTCCATAAAAACTTTACTTCAACCGCGATTTCAACTCACCTTCTACTTCCGTGATGTGAATGTTCCGATTTACTACTTTGCCTTTGTCATCGACCAAGATCATCGTCGGCAAAGTGAGAATACCCATTTCATTCGCCAAACGGCTATCGAGCCCACCCGGCTCCCAAAGTTGATTCCAAGGCAAGCGATTCTTCGACAAGTAATCGTTCAGTTCGGCGGGAGCGTTATCGAGGCTGATACCCATCAGCGCGAATCCACTCTTGCCGTAACGAGCCTGCAATTCTTTAAGCTGGGCGATATCGACTTTGCA
>CAZIGP010000134.1:0-8932 GCA_964538425.1 uncultured Pirellulales bacterium
AGCGGAACCGGAGAAAGGCCGATCGACGGATCACCCATGTTGAATTTCTGCCCGATCGTGAGACGGGCATTGTCGTACTTCGGCGCGGCGGCCGCGGCCTTGTCGGAGTCGCCCATGCCGCGGTGTGCCTCGTCGATCCGCCCCCGTTGGCAGATAGCCTGTGGCAATCGTTGACGGCATTTGTCGAACGTGGCGGCGGTGTAGCAATGTTCCTTGGACCCAACGCACAGCCATTCGGCAAACAGGCCGAAGATTTTTCGACTCCGGCGGCCAAACAACTATTACCCGGCAAACTGGCCCGGCGCTGGAATCGACAAGAAGCCTTTCTCGCGCCGCAAGATTATCAACATCCGCTACTCTCAAAATTCCGCAGCGTGGCCGGCGGCATTCCGTGGGATGCGTTTACGATTGATACTCATTGGCAGTTTACGGAACTCGATCAAGGGGTTAATACCATCATTCCCTACAGCAACGGTCAGGCCGCACTGCTAGAAAAATCGTTTGGCAAAGGCCGCGTGCTGGTGTTCACGACCGATTGGAATGACAACGCCAGTGATCCGGACTTATGGAACCTTTTGGTGGCTGGCAGTGAAGCGTGGCCCGCGATGATGCTGGCCAGTGAATCGATGTTGTATTTGGTTGGTAGTGGTGACGGGCGTCTGAATTATCTAACCGGCGACACCGTGACGATGCGAATTCCTGAAGCACAGCGGCAGCAAATCTTCTCACTGCGCACTCCCGAGGGCGAGGACTTGCCGCAATCAATTGATCAAAAAACTGGCACGCTGACCATCACCACGAGTAATACGCCCGGCAACTATGTACTTCGCGCCGGTGCTACCGAAGGAGGTATCCGCTACGGGTTCAGCGTAAATATTCCTGCTGCCAGCACCGATTTACAACGCATTTCGCGCGATGAATTAACGGAATTGCTCGGTAAAGGTCGTTTCCGTCTTTCGCGCGGCAAGGAAGAAATCGAGCGCGATGTAAGCATCGGCCGCACCGGCACGGAAATGTATCCGCTGTTAATCGTATTAGTTGCGATCGTTCTCGGCCTTGAGCATTTGCTTGCCAACAAATTCTACCGCCGCGACGACCCTGGGTTGAATCCACCGCGGCGCTCGTTTGCATTAGAAGACGAAAATTTAAATTCCAAGGCAGAAGCTGGAATGCAGAACGCAGAAACTGGGTTCAGGATTCAGGAGCCAGTTACCTAAAATGACTTCACTCTTTTATTCCTTTACCTGTTCGTTTACTTGGCCGTGTACCCGTACCCATTTTCTGAACCCCGAACCCTGACTCCTGCTTCATGAGCGGCTGGTATTTCAATCCCGTTGGTAGCTACAGCCTAGTCATGATTTCGGCTGCGCTGCTGACGGCCACCATGCTGCTCACCAGTCATGAGTTGCGGCAGATGAAACCTCGCCGGCGCTGGACACTGGTAGGGCTGCGCGTCGTTATCTTTCTGCTTATCGTGCTGGCAATGTTACGACCGACGTTGGTATATACCGAAATCCGCCAGCAACCGGCCACGTTGGTCATACTGCTCGATCGTTCGAAAAGCATGCAAACGGCCGATGCTTTTGGCGAGCGCTCGCGCTGGGAAGCCTTGCGCGAAACCATCAACGAATCACTCCCGTTGCTCGGCGACATGGGAGAAAACGTTGAGGTAAAAATCTATGCCTTCGATCGCGATCTCGCACCCCTTGATTTCAAAAGTGGCAGCCTCGAACTGGACAAGACGGCTGCAGGTAGCCAATCGGCGATCGGCGCCGTGCTCGATGACGTATTGCGCCGCGAAGCCGGAAAACGCGTGGCCGGCGTTATCCTGCTTTCCGATGGCGCTCAGCAAGCCTTCGCGCCACGAGATTTGCAGCCGCAAACTTCTGCGCGGCGGTTGAACGATTTACCTGCCCCGCTCTACACAGTCACCTTTGGTCAAGACCGCTCGGCGACACAATCTCGCGACGTGGCGATTACCGATCTGATTGTTAATCCTTCGGTCTTTACAAAAAACGAGCTTGCGATTGCCGGCACCGCTCGCATCAATGGCCTGTTGAATCAAAAAATTCCGCTGCAAGTGCTGTTTGAAACGGAAGCTGGAAAAATGCAGCCTGTTGCGACGGCCAACATCGAAGCCCGACAAAATGGTGAGCAAATCAAATTCGAGATCAGTTACATTCCCGAGACCCCCGGCGAGCGCAAACTTGTGGTGCGTGCCGCGCCACAACCAGGCGAACGCATAACGACCAACAATGAAGTTGCCACATTTGTCAATGTACTTGATGGTGGCCTGAACGTGCTCTATCTGGAAGGCGAACCCCGTGTCGAGCAGAAATATATCCGCCGATCGTTGGCCGCATCACCAGATATCCACGTCGATTTTCTCCACATCGATAAACGCAATCGCAGCCAATGGCCCGAAGATTTTGCCGACTTGTTCAAGCCAGGCAAATACAATGTGTACATCATTGGCGATTTAGACTCGTCGGCATTTCGCCGAGAAGATCTCGAGCAGTTGCAAAAAAATGTCGTTGATGGCGCAGGCCTGATCATGCTTGGCGGCTTTCACAGTTTCTGGGCAGGCGGTTATCAAAAAACGCCACTGGCCGACGTATTGCCGCTGGCCGTGTTGCCGGCCGATAATCTCGCGCGTCAAGATTTCGATGCCAAAATCCGGGAAGATTTGCATTTAAAGCCCCAGCCGGTGCCAGGCACGTCCAATCTCGGAATCGCGATGCTTCCCGATAAACGCTTCGGTTACGAACCGCCCATGCGGCTGACGGGTCGCCAACAAAACGCCGAAGCATGGGGAAAATTACCGCCGCTCGAAGGTGCAAATCGGTTCGACGCGCTCAAACCCGCCGCCCGACCGCTCGCCGTCACGCCCGAAGGCAAAGCGCTATTAGTGGCGGCCGAGCCAGGCAACGGTCGTGTGCTGGCTTTCGCCGGCGATTCCACATGGCGTTGGTACTTCCAAGATTTCGAGCGCGAACACAAACGCTTTTGGCGACAAGTCGTGCTTTGGCTGGCCAAGCAAGACGAGTCTGACCAGCAAAGCGTATGGATCAAACTGGCTCAGCGCCGCTTTTCGCCAGGCGCAAAAATCGAATTTACCTGTGGGGCAAAAACGCCGGAAGGCGAAACCATCGCCGGGGCCAAGTTCGATGCCGCACTCGTCTCGGCCGACAGTAAGCGCCGTCCCCTTCCACTTACCCGGCAAACCGAACAGCTCGTCGGCAACCTGCGAGATGTTATCGAGCCGGGCGATTACACTATTGTCGTCTCGGCCACCAAAGACGGGGCATTACTTGGCGAATCGAAAGCTCGCTTCATCGTCTTTGAGCAAGACTTGGAAATGGAAAATGCCGCCGCCCGTCCGGAGCTAATGGCCAGCCTCGCCAAGCTTACTGCGGCCAGTGGTGGCGATGTTGTCCCCTCAGAACAATTACCCGATCTCCTCAAGCGCATCAAAGAACAGCCTCGTGACCGCGAAGTGGAAACGGAAACAAAATTCACTCCGTGGGATTCTTCTCCGTTCTTTCTCCTTGTGGTTGGCCTGCTTTGTACCGAGTGGTATTTGCGTAAACGCTGGGGCTGGGTATAAGCGAGGGAAGAGGTATAGATTCCATTTTGCGCTAGAATTCATCCTCAATTTCCGTAAAATAAAAGCCTGAAACAAACGAACTCGATTCCTTTCCCGCGATATCAATTCTGCACGCTCTGTCGCGACGATTGATATTTGGAGTCTTGGTCACAGCTATCAACAAAAAGATATTTTGACCACCCCCTCGATTCCTCCGAAGGAGGATCACTCCAAATTATTATGTCGCCAGACGAACTGCAATCGCTTCTGGCTGCTATCGTGTCGTATTCCGATGATGCGATTGTCAGCAAAAACTTAAACGGCATTGTGCAAAGCTGGAATGCCGGTGCCGAACGAATTTTCGGCTACACCGCCGCCGAAATGATCGGCCGGCCAATCGAAATTCTTATTCCGCCTGAGCGCGCCGGCGAAGAGCCCCAAATTCTTGCCAAATTACGACGTGGAGAGCGTGTCGAACATTTTCAAACCGTTCGCGTGCGGAAAGACGGCAAAAGAATTGAAATTTCAGTCACGATTTCGCCAGTCAAAGATGCGAGCGGCAAAATTGTCGGGGCCTCGAAAATTGCTCGCGACATTACCGAATTCAATCGCGTGGTGCGCGAGCAGCAACGGCTTTACCAGCTCGGTAAAGCAATGGCCGAGAAAATCGAAGTCCACGAGCTCGTACAACTTATCACCGACGCTGCCACCGAGCTAAGCGGTGCGCAATTCGGCGCGTTCTTTTATAACGTACAGGATGAAAAAGGCGAATCGTACATGCTGTACACACTCTCGGGAGTGTCGCGTGAGCATTTTGCCAATTTTCCAATGCCGCGCAACACCGCTGTTTTTGCGCCCACCTTTACGGGTCAAGGCATCGTGCGCAGCGATGATATCCTTGCCGACCCGCGCTATGGAAAAAACGAGCCCTATCATGGCATGCCGTCTGGCCACTTGCCGGTGCGAAGTTATTTGGCCGCGCCGGTTGTAGGCAGATCGGGTGAGGTTCTCGGTGGTCTATTTTTTGGCCACGAACAAGTGGCGATTTTCAATGAGCATGCCGAAAACGTTGTCGCTGCGATTGCCGGCCCGGCCGGCGTCGCTCTCGATAACGCTCGATTGCGCCGCGAAGTTTCTGAAACCGCCGACCGTTTTACGCAACTTGCCAACACCATTCCACAACTAGCTTGGATGGCGAAACCCGACGGCAATTTGTTTTGGTACAACGACCGCTGGTATCAATTTACGGGCATGGCACCGGAAAGCCAACTTGGTTGGGGTTGGGAATCAGTGCATGATCCCCAAGAATTGCCCCGCGTCGTCGAAAAGTGGAAAGCGGCTCTGGCCAAAGGCGAGCCTTGGGAAGACACCTTTCCGCTGCGCCGACACGACGGCGTTTATCGCTGGCATCTTTCGCAAGCTAGACCATATCGCAACAGTTCCGGTCAAATCATGCTCTGGTTCGGTACGAACACCGATATCACCGATCAATTAAAACTTGCCGAAGAGCGCGAAGAACTACTAGCCGCCGAACGTGCCGCTCGTTCTGAAGCCGAAAAAATCGGCCGCATGAAAGACGAATTCCTGGGCACACTCTCTCACGAATTGCGCACCCCGCTGAATGCCATGCTTGGTTGGTCGCAAATTTTGCAGCGCACCGAGCCAGACTCGGAAACCATGCAAGAAGGTCTCAAAACCATTGAGCGCAATGCGCGAATTCAAACTCAATTGATTGAAGATTTGCTCGACATGAGCCGCATCATTTCCGGAAAAGTTCGGCTCGATGTTCAACGCGTCGAATTACCCCCCATCATCAAAGCTGCCATCGAATCGGTCCGTCCTTCTGCCGATGCCAAGTTGATTCGTTTGAAGCATGTGCTTGATCCCTTAGCCAGTCCTATCGCAGGCGATCCCAATCGTTTGCAACAAATCATCTGGAATTTGCTCAGCAATGCCATCAAGTTTACGCCGAAAGAAGGCAGGATCGAGGTGTTGCTCGAACGGGTGAATTCGCACGTCGAAATTACAATTTCGGATACTGGCCAAGGTATTAAGCCCGAGTTTCTGCCTTATGTTTTCGACCGATTTCGCCAAGCCGATTCATCCACAACGCGCCAACAAGGAGGCTTAGGACTTGGTCTTGCCATCGTAAAACAACTGGTGGAACTTCATGGAGGAACCGTCAACGCTCGCAGTGCCGGCGAAGGACAAGGTGCAACATTCTCGGTTGCTTTGCCGCTTGCCATCGCCAAATATGGCACCGCACAGCGCGAGCATCCTACGGTAAGCGGTGCGACCGATGCACTCGATTCCACCAAAATTTAACTCGCTGGCCGCCGGATTTTGATTGTCGTCGACGAGCCCGCGATTTGATTGGTAGATTACTGCTCGAGTGTCATGCGCAAGTACTGCTTGCCGAATCGGCAAATCAAGGGCTGGAATATATTCGGACTTTGCGCCCTGATTTAGTGATCAGCGACATCGGCATGCCGCAAAAAGATGGTTACGAATTCATTCGTGAAATTCGTAAGCTCCCCATGAGCGAAGGAGGCAAAACACCTGCAATTGCCCTGACGGCGTTTGCTCGCTCTGAAGACCGCACTCGTGCCATGATCGCTGGCTATCAAGTGCATCTCTCGAAACCTGTTGAACCACGTGAGCTGGTTGCCACGGTTGCCAGCCTCATCGGCCGCACCGATTAAGTCTCGTCGCTTGCCGTCAAGCGGAAAAATCTTGCCACAAGTTGGCCTTTCCAAGCACGGATGATCCTAGATGCTCGATGCGAGATGCTGGATAATGCCAAATCCAACATCGAATATCCAGCATCCAGAAGCGATGTCTAGCATCTAAACAACCAGGAGTTCCTTTATGGATTGGCTTACCGATCCTGAATCATGGATTGCTTTCTTTACGCTGCTTAGTCTCGAAATTGTGCTTGGCGTCGATAATGTTATTTTTATTGCGATTCTCGCCGGTAAATTGCCGCCGTCTCAGCAGAACAAGGCTCGATTGGTAGGGTTGGGCTTGGCCATGGTGACTCGCATCGCCTTGCTATTTTCACTTTCCTGGGTTATCGGCCTTACAGAACCGCTCTTTAACGTCTTAGGTCACAATGTTTCTGGTCGCGACTTGGTGCTGATCGGCGGTGGCCTGTTTCTACTCGGCAAAGCTACCTTTGAAATTCACGATAAGCTGGAAGGCGATGCCGGCCACAAATCGGCCAAAGTCGCGGCGAACTTCGCCAGCGTCATCATGCAAATTTTGCTGCTCGACGTAGTATTCTCGCTCGATTCGGTCATTACCGCCGTCGGCATGGCTCGAGAAATCAGTGTCATGATCGCCGCCGTCGTTGGCGCAGTGCTCTTCATGATGGTCTTCGCAGGCTCCGTCAGCCGATTTGTTGATAAACATCCTACCTTCAAAATGCTTGCTCTCAGTTTTCTGTTATTGATCGGCTTTACTTTGGTTGCCGACGGATTGGGAAAACATATCCCTAAAGGCTACATCTACTTCGCGATGGGTTTTTCCTTATTTGTTGAAGTGCTCAACCTAAAAATCCGCAAACCTGCTGTAGCTCCGGTGCGCTTGCACGGCCCTCAAGCGAAATAGAATCGGAAATAATTGCTTCAAAAAACGCCAGACTTGAAATTGCCTCGGCCGATGTGTCTTTCCGCGTTCCTTTTCATGGGCACCAGGCCAGGATGCTGGCGCGCCCCTTCGGGAAACAATGAAGGACGATTTCAGCTCGCGCTTTTTCGCCGGTAAACACCCATCGCGACCATCAAGTACGAAAATTTTGCTTTTAAGCCTATTTTTCTGCCTGAATAACCGGACCCCTAATTTCAGGGCAAGGACGGTTTTATCCGGTTTTACGGTTTGACGCCCCTTAGCCGCGACATAGATTTGCCTTGGCAGGGCCCTTTCTGGGAGGGCCATTGATAAAGTCTCCTCCTGCAATTCGATCAATCGTCATGTCTGATACCGCCACACACGAACTATTGACCCGTCTTTCCGAAGGTGGTGCCACAACCGCCGATTCTTGGTCAGCCCTGGCCGCCACGACGCCGAATTACGAAGAAGCCAAATCGGCTGCGGCCGCCCAAGTCGAACGAGAACGGCAAGAAAAGCTCGACCAGCTTCTTTCACGGATTTCGAAGCTTACCGGGCAACCCGTGAATACATCGTTCCAACCCGGCGATGCAGCATCCTCGGATTCTAAAAAACGTTATTCCACCGGAGAGGAAAGTTCAGAAGCGGCCGGATCATCTCCGGAAGCTTCCGAAGATCTGAATGATTTTTACCCGCTTGAACCAACCTCGTTTCGCGACGCCAAAGTGGCCGACAGCGAAGTTGAAGCCCTGGTGCTTAAGTTCCTGCTAGCGCGCGGCGATGCTTCCGGACGAGAAGTTGCCGAGCAAGTGAAATTGCCATTCGTGCTGATCGAAGAGTTGCTGCGGCAAATGAAGCAAGATCAATTGGTTGTGCATCGTGGCTCCGCGCCGATGAACGACTATCAGTTTCAACTGACGGATCTAGGCCGTGAACGCGGCAGGCGTCATGCCGAGCATTGCACCTATTTTGGTGCGACGCCGGTGCATTTATCCGACTATATCCAAAGCGTCAGCGCTCAATCACTGATTAAACAACATCCTTCCCCGGAAGATCTACAACGTGCCTTCGACGACTTGCTCATCAGCCAGCGAATGATGACACGCCTCGGGCCTGCGATCAATTCTGGCCGGGGTTTATTCCTTTATGGTGCGCCAGGTAATGGAAAAACCAGCATTGCCGAGCGGGTAACGCGAGCGTTCGGGCAATTTATTTGGATTCCACGGGCGATCGGCATCGACGGCGAAATTATCCGCCTCTTCGATCCGAGCAATCATGAGGAAGCGCCGTTGGCAGATCACGGCGAGTTATTTGATAACTGCAAAATTGACCGTCGCTGGATCCGCATTCGACGCCCTACAATCGTGGTTGGTGGCGAATTAACCATGGATAATCTTGAGGTAACACTCAACACTTCGACGGGCATCAGTGAAGCGGCGCTGCAACTAAAAAGCAACTGTGGCACGCTTGTCATCGACGACTTCGGCCGCCAAAAAATGAGCACGGACGAGTTGCTGAATCGCTGGATCGTGCCGCTGGAAAAACGATACGACTTTTTGAACTTACCGAGCGGCAAGAAGATTCAAGTGCCGTTCGATCAGCTCATTATTTTCTCGACGAATCTCGAACCTAAAGAACTGGTCGATGACGCATTTTTACGGCGAATTCCTTACTTATTAGTAGTCTTATATCCCACCGAAGACGAGTTCATCAACTTGTTAAAATTGATGTGTCCAA
>CAZIGP010000135.1:0-8872 GCA_964538425.1 uncultured Pirellulales bacterium
AGACCAACACCATAAAAACAACCACCCTTAAATCCGATGAGTCTCCTCTAAAGTTCCGCTACCGAGTGATTTTTCATCAAGGCGATGAGAAACAAGCAAAAATTGGCGAATGCTTTGAAGAGTTTGCAGGCAAGCCAAAGTAGTTCCACTCAGCGGTCAAATCGATCGGCACGATAGAAAGCTAGTCGTCGACTTTAGCTTAACTTGAATTGAAACTAAAGCTTTCGAGGAAAATGTCGAAAAGCCAAATCAAGGCAAAGCTGAAAAGTAGCGATTTGTAAGTCGGCAACTTTGTTTTCTACGAGTGCAAAGGTTCCGACTTTGCGGCCTTGCAGAAACTTCCTGCTAACCATTTTCGCATAATTGCCCCACTAGCCCCCCAAGTAACCTTCCCCATTTTGCCGATAGCTTAAACTGTCAGCAATCTTCTCGATTTATCCAACCCGCAGAGCAAACCCATTTTTCATTGTTTGATCTGCATTGAATTAGGAGACTAGCGCCTCCAATGTTGACTACTACGGAGCGTTTGCACAATTTGGAAAGTTTAAGAAGTTATGTCAATAAAGTTTTATGTGAATATGATCAGTTTGAAATCGGTGCCTTCCGCGTGACAGAGCGGATATTAGTTCGCGGTGATCAGCCTTGCGGAATTTTCTTTTGCCTGCACGGTCCTCGATCGGTCAAAGTGACCGCAATTTGGGAGACCGAAAGCAACACGATTTTGTTCTACAGTTCAACCGGCGAACGATTTCACCGCACCCGGTTGATTAAAGCGCCCACTTTAGAAAGGTCTGTAGACTAGAGATCGACCCGACGCGCTGTGCGTGAGAGCGCCAGACCCAGGTTACGAGTTAAAAAGTTAAGCCCAATCGCCGTTGCCAGTAATTCATCCATTCATCATTCAAATTTATACCATGGAGGGTTTCTGAATGTTGGTACTATCTCGGCGCGAACGAGAACGAGTTCGCCTTGGCAACGATATTGTCGTGACGATCGTCCGTGTTTCGGGCGACAAGGTGCGTTTAGGAATTGAAGCCCCGGCCAGCATTCCTGTGCTCCGCGACGAATTGGAGCCCTACACAAAAGATGCCCCGCCGGCCAAAGCGGTGCGACCGGCAGCATAGATGCCTCTATTGCATCTTATTGCCTAAGTGGCTTGTCCGGCTTTTATATTCGCAGCACTTAAGGGCGAGGGGCATGCAAATCAATTAGCTAGCATGTGCAAAACCCGCATTGACCTCGCCCTTGCCCCCCCGTACCATTCCGCAGCTTGGCACGGGTCTTCCAAATAGCGTCAAGCTCTTTTCAACAGGGGGCGACTTTCGGTCCGCCGTAAGTGCGGTGGTTTCTCATGTCGCCAAAAGCACGCTGGGGGTTAGCAGTAGGTTTGCTCACGGTCGGCATTTTAGGGCTGGCTATCGGCATGCTCTATTGGGCTAGCCAGCATGTTCCCCCTTTTTATGCTTCGGCGGTCGTGATCGATGCCGTTGCGGCTCAATCGTCAAGCGACGCCATGCTGCGCCAAACAGCCTCGCTCGCCAGCGATATTCGTCGCGGTCGAGAGTGGCAAGCGTTGTTTACGGCCGATCAAATCAACGGCTGGCTGGCTTACGATGTACCACTCAATCACCCCAATCTGCTGCCGCCAGAAGTCGGAAATCCGCGCGTCCAAATTGAAAACGATTTATTAAAGATCGCTTTTCAGTGGAACGGTTCTTGGTCAGCAGTTGTTTCCTTCGCAGGCGAAGTTTACCTGCAAGAGCCCAATGTGATCGCCGTACGCATTCACCAGGCCCGCGCTGGTAAACTTCCACTCCCCTTAGGCGGATTAATCAAAAGTTTTGTGGAATCTGGCCGTGACGCAGGATTGGTAATCGATCAAAGACAAGTCAAGAACGATCCCTTATTATTGATTACTCTTCCCACCTCAAACGACAATCAAATGTTTCTCGAATCGTTTGAGTTACGCGACGGCAAGGTCTACCTGGCTGGCCGTCGCCAAGGCGATGCTGAGAATACCCCGGCAGTTGCCGTTCGACCCAATCGTGCAAAGCCAGACGCAAATTAGGTAAACGTCGAAAAGAAAAATATCCAGCGCTGATGGTTATCTTGCTGCCGCCGCAGCGAGACAGTTCCCGCTAATTGTTGACCGTCGATAGCCAATCGGATCTCATTCTCCGTGTCGCTTTGCATCTCATATTGCCCCTGATCCCACTGGCGAACCTCACCGCGATTGCCGCTAATTGGTCCTTCATATTCCAAGTAGTCTAAGCGATGGTCAGGTAGTGACTCAGCAGTAATTTCACGGTTCGCCGTCGGTTCCAACGCCAGGGCCCAAGTGCGCAAAACACCGTCACACTCCAGCATCAAATCCCAATGCACTCCTGCGCGAGCAGAGTGGGGTATCTCATGACGTAAAACAACATACCGCAGCATATACCGCAACTTATGAACGTAAAGTTCATCTGTCAATCTGGCAGCTCTTCGGCTTGCTTATTGCAACTTCACGATCACTGGCTAATTGTCGTTGTTGCAGTTCCCGATAATGGCGCAGCGACGTTGAGGCTCGTCACATCTGCACGCAAGCTTGCTTGCCCTGGCCGATCGGCACGTAGCACTAAATCGCAGGTAATAGATTCATTGGGACGTAACACCAAAATGGGCTTAAACTGAATGGTGCGTCCATCTCGGCTTTCTTCTGGAACGTTGAACCGAGGTTGCCCGACTGGTGACATCTCGGCAGGCAAAGTCAGAGTCAATCGAACTTGTGGTTCATCGACTCGACCAATATTGGTAATCGTTACCCGATAAGCCACATTCCCATTTACCCTGACTGGATTAGCATTACCTGCAACTTGAACTTTTAATGTCCCTTGAGCTGCTTCGGGAGCAGGCTGAATGGCAACGCAGTGCTGGTGCGCACGGGGCTCCCGTGATGCGATCGTAACCGTTCCTGTGCAGCAACCTTTGGTCGCCGGTGCAACGCACCGACATCCGATTTGGTGCGTTACGCTTCCTCGAGGTTGTAGTGTATCCAGTTTCCATTCGAGGCCTCCCGTCATTGTTCTTGTTAAGCCACTGTCGCTATCGACACCAGTAATCTGAAAAGACGGATCAACTTCGATATTGATTTTCACCTGTCCTGCAGCGAGATCGCCCACATTATCAACTTTCACGTTGAACCGTACTTCTTGACCCACAACTGCCGATTCAGGACCGGTAATATTAATGTTTAATGCCGCCTCAGGTGGCGGCTGCGGACGGTCTGGCACCGTGATGCAATGTTGCTTGGTAAAAAGCGGCGTATTGCTACTGAGATTGGCCAAGTCGGTTAAATCAATCGTAAAACATTGTTTCCCGGGTTTGAACACTCGAAACTTAAGCGGAATTGTCCGTGTCGCTCCTGCTTGAACATCACCAAAATCACGTTGCGTAATGGCGTTGACACCACTCGAATGCTTCAGACCTTCATCGAAGCGGGCGCTCAGAACTAAGCCCGTTGCCATCGCGGTGCCTTTGTTGATTACGTCGATATCAAACGTAATGTCGCTCCCCAAGTCTGCAGTTTCAGGGCCGCGAACGGCAAGCTCGATTTGCGGCAGCGCTGGTGCTGGAGGAGTAGTTGCAACAGGAGGAGGAGTGACTGGCGGCGTAGCGGCCGGTGGTGGTGTTGCTGGCGGCACTGCCGGAGCTGCCGGAGTGGCGGGCACGCTCGGAGGTGGAGCAGGAGGATCTGGTGTCCCCCATGTCACTTGCGTGGCGGCAGTGGCAATCGACAATCGCTCCGGCGATCCCGGCGTCGCACATTCCGAACGAATCAGTTCTACACTAATGCAAGTCGTGCCATTGGCATCGGCGGCGGGAATAACTTCGACACAAGCGCGGCCATCTTCGCCTGTGGCTACTTCCACGGATTGCGCATTTTCCGCTCCAAATCCCGCAGCGACTCCTCCGGTAATGGTGTACTTTACAATCCAATCCGAAACCGGCGCCTTGGTGGTATGCCGTTCCACGCAAGTCGTCAGTGTTACCGGGCAGCCCATTTGCGCACATGCTGCTTCAGGAAAATGCCAATCGGCATCAATCCAAATGATTCTCGCCGATTTTTGCCGTACATCCCACGAATACACATCGGGTCCGAAAGCAGTGACATAGCTTGAACCTTCGACGGGCGAAGTAACCGTCACCCAGGTATAACCGCGAGGCATGACCATGTCGTCATTGATGCCGGCCGTGCCGCGGGTAAGAATCACATTCGCGGGCGAGGTTTCGGTCAAAGCATACATGTTGTCGACTTTTCTTGCTTTGGTCGAAACCAGTTCCAAGCAGAATGGTCGAATCGGATCGTTGACCGAAACAAACGAGCCAACGCCGCCATTATCGAGCATCCACTCCACTTGCTCGTGCGGCAAAAGTTGCCCCTGGCCATTGCAGATACCTGCAAACATCGGTACTTCGCTGCCAACTTTGGCGACGATTCTGGCAGGGCTAATGACAAGTCCCTCGGTATTCCAGAATCGTTGAGGGCCAGGATACTCGAGTGTTTCTGCAGTCGGCAGCGCTACACTCGGATCGACCGGGTTCAGATGTGCGGTCGGTGCATGCGATCGACAGCCTACGAAAGCCAGCAGCAACAGCGCGACCGCAGCCAGCCAACTCCATGTCGGTAGACTTCGATCCAATCGAATTATGTTTCGATTTGCACTCATTGCGCTTTACGCTAAGGCCTATGTCCTCTTCTCTTAAACGAAGAGATCGAGGCGGCATCTGCGGTAAGTTGCACCGGTCGCGAAAAACGATCCTTCGGCGCAAACTATTCCTTCATGGAAAGCCTAGCATTGCTTTTTGACAACGCGTTGCAAAATAGCGTCAAGAATGTGGTTTTTTCACCACGCCGCCGCTAAGAATGTTGCAATCGATACAATCTATTCGCACTCTTTGAACAAGATATGCACAGTAGCCGCGGATATATATCCGCGGACGTGCACAAGCAAACTCATTTCTTCCCTAGCGCCCGCTGCCGTTGAAAAAACTGCGTCAACATTTGCCCGCATGGCTCAGCCAACACGCCAGGCACCACCTGGCATTGATGATTCAACCGCCGATCGCCCAGCAACTGAAACAACGTTTGTACCGCCCCGGCTTTGGGATCGGCTGCTCCGTAAACCACCAGTGGCACGCGAGCCTGCAAAATTGCACCCGCACACATCGGGCAAGGCTCCAGCGTCACATACAGCGTACAACCTTCCAAACGCCAAGAATTTAAGGCTTGAGCGGCCTGAGTAATCGCGATCATTTCCGCGTGAGCTGTAGGATCCTTTAACTGCTCGCGCTGATTATGCGCCGCCGCAATCACCCGCTCGCCATGGACAATCACCGCTCCAATCGGCACTTCATCTTCGGCCAAAGCCGCCTCGGCCTCGGAAATCGCCATTCGCATGTAATAGTCGTGCATGCTTTCATCATCGCATAAAGACCACTGGGTGGGAAGGATGCCGTCGATTCCACTGCGTAACTCGGAGCACATCAGTCGAGCTGCGCAAGCCTTTGTGTTTACGCGACTTACAACGACCCCGTTTTTTTCTGTAAATGAGTTGACAAATGAACACGTATAGATACAATCACATCCAGCACGTTGCCGAGTCCGGCGCAGGTTAAATCGGGGCGCCTCAAACTGAGACGCTCACACGGGTCGGTTGTTGTGGTTTACAGGCCGCGTGGCCTGTAAGCAACCGGCTGCAGCGCGAGGATAGTACCGCATCGCTTCGAGCGATCGAAGCAATGTCCGAAAGTATCCCCGATCTAGCGACTGAAAGTGAAGCGATGAGTAGAGCAATCTTAACGAGTCGTTCATTCCAGTTGCGCCACGCAGCAATTATCTCCGTAAAGCGACGGCTAGAGAGGCCAGTGAGTTGGTTTCAAGTCTTAGTCCGGTGGCACGCCCTGAGTCCGCGAAGGGCGTGGTGCGCGGTGAGTCTGCACGCCCGCAGACTCCAAGTGTGCCACCTACGGCCAGGACTGAAACCCTCTCACTCGAGCAATCGCGAGCTCGCCTCTGACACAGGGCAGACAAGCTGGGAAGGTAGCCCGGCCCCCGCTGCAAGGAATGGACATGAGCCTTGCACGCGCCCTGCCGCTTCGGCCTATATTCGGAGTGTGTCCCACGGGAGGGAAGCAATTTGCATCAGCATTTAGCAATTAATCTTAGCAGCCACAGGCTGCTGAAGAGCTAACAGCTAAAGGCTAAAAGCCAATCGCTCCCCTCAGTCGTCGGCCCGACAATCCGCCTATGCCTGCAATCCGCCCGAATGCATCGGGACCGTTGCAGGAGAACACGAGCGCGGGGTCAGGCATCCGAGGCAGCATAGCGATGAGTAATTAGCAGTTAGAGATTGGCAAATGGTGTTATCCCATCAAATGCAAAAGCTAACGGCTAAAAGCTAAAAGCTAACCGCTTCCTCACCCGATCGACGCAGCGATTATTAGGTTATGAGTAGCGCCGGCCTAATGCCGCGCGAAGTGGTGGTTAAGGCAATCCACCCATTGCTGTGCTGGTCACCCATAGTTCGAAATCCACAAAATCGAAAGCCGGCTTTCGAGACGATTGGCTTACAGCCCAAAAAGCAGTCAGCCACTTGGTCAAGAAAACTAGCGATCGAAAACTGCCCAACCCCTACGGGGCCGACGACACCGGAAAGTTTGTTCTGGTTTGACAAGCGTCGCAGTGCGCGCGGACCCGCACTGCGGCGTTTTTTTATTGAATGCCCAGAAGTAAGAATGATCTAGATGGTGTCATTCGCTGTTTGCCCGATAATTTTCAGTGTTTTTGTCGCCGCTTACGGCCTACTGCATTCCTCATACCTGCTTAGACATACAGGCACGTTGAGCCAACGCCCATTCCCCCTTATAATCCGCGATTCACCGCAAAACGTTTTCCAGCTAATCGCTAATAGCTCAAAGCTAACCGCTTCCCATGAAAATCCACGAATACCAAGCTAAACAAGTCCTTCGTGAGGCCGGTGTTGCCACGCCGCGAAATATAGTCGCCAGATCGCCTGAGGAAGCAGCGGCGGCGTTTCGCGAACTAGGTGGCTCTTTGGCGGTCGTGAAAGCCCAAATCCACGCTGGCGGTCGCGGCAAAGGCACGGTCAAAGACAACGCATCGCAGCGCGGCGTGCAGTTAGTCCGATCGGCCGACGAGGCAGCAAAAGTCGCCGGCGCTTTGCTCGGCAAATCGCTAGTCACCATTCAAACAGGGCCGGAAGGCCAAGTCGTGCGACAAGTGCTGATCGAAGAAGGTTGCGAGATTGCCCGCGAATTGTATCTCGCTGTTCTCGTCGATCGCGCTGTGGCCGGCCCAGTCGTTATCGCATCTTCCGAAGGTGGGATGAACATCGAAGAAGTCGCCGAGAAGACACCAGAGCTGATTTTCAAAGAACCATTCCATCCCGATGCCGGTTTGCAAGCCTACCAAGTTCGCAAGCTCTGCGTGAAGCTTGGTCTCAAAGGAAACAGCGTTCGATCAGCCGAAAAGTTCCTGCGGTCCCTTTGCAAAGTGTTTGTCCAAAAGGATTGCAGCTTGCTCGAAATCAATCCGCTGGTGGTGACTAAGTCAGGCGATTTGATCGCGCTCGATGCCAAGATGAGCTTCGACGACAACGCCATGTTCCGCCATCCAGAACTCGCCGAGCTACGTGACATTGCCGAAGAGGAACCCACCGAAGTGCGAGCACAACAAGCGGGCCTCAGCTATGTGAAGCTGAACGGTAACATTGCTTGCCTCGTCAACGGTGCCGGCCTGGCCATGAGCACCATGGATCTCATCAAGCTGCACGGCGGAGAACCAGCGAATTTTCTTGATGTCGGTGGCGGCGCCAACACCGAACAAGTGACCGAAGCCTTCCGCATTTTACTTTCCGACAAAAACGTCAAAGCGGTACTAGTAAATATCTTCGGCGGCATCATGCGTTGCACCACGATCGCCAACGCATTGGTCGAAGCCTACAAAACCGTCGGTTTCAACGTGCCACTTGTTGTGCGGCTCGAAGGCACCGAAGTCGAAGAAGGCAAAAAGATCATCAAAAACAGCGGCGTGAACATCATCACCGCCGAAGGTTTGACCGACGCAGCCAAAAAAGTAGTTGCTGCAGCCGGCAAAGCGGCATAACGGAGAATATCGTGAAGCCGGCCAAAATAAACATTGCCGGTGAAGGATTACGGGTGGAAGATGCAGTTAGCCACCCAGCAGGAATATTATTTAGCGGAGGTTACGACGCAGAAAAAAATGAACTCTACCTTGCCAGTGTAATGGGACATCCCCGAGGAGTTTCACTGGCCGGTGGCGAGCCATCCAACGATTGTGTTTCAGGCTTGCGGGTTCTGATTACTGAAAATGGAAACGTGTATTGGGCAACCGATTCCATGTCATTACCTAGAGGATTGAGCGAAGTCGAATCAAAACTTGTGCAAAGCGGTTTAGCAAGTCATTTCCAAGATCAATTGGTTCAACGTATCGAAAAATTAGAAGACATTTTGAGATAGTTAGCGAACCGATTCGCCCGGCTTTTGAAGGCAGGCTTAGAATGGCTGATGAAAGCGATAACGACGAATGGAATAAATGGTGGGACGCACGAGTTACCGCTATCGAAAAGGTGCTGGGTAAGTCAGATGACATGGTGTTTCACGCGACGGTGCCATTCACGTTTGGTTCCGACGCTGGCGGAGCCGCTGATGTCATTTGTTTTCGCCAACACTTGAACGGCGTGGTTTATGTCACGTCCGAGTTAATTGGTTACGATGGTCAACAACCATCGAGTATGGGAAACTACGAACTAATGATTTGTCACAGCGAGGACAACGAATGGGGAGCGTC
>CAZIGP010000136.1:0-3287 GCA_964538425.1 uncultured Pirellulales bacterium
CTATTCTGGTCGTGTGGTTATGAAGTTCCGGGGGTTGGAATCGAACCAACGGCCTCCTAGTTCAGAGCTAGGCGTCGCTACCAACATCGACTACCCCGGAATAGAAAAGCCAACTCAATCTACCGCCTTCGCCCTTCATCCTCGCTACTCGCTCGGCGGGCTCAGTTGCTCTACCAACAGCGACTGCCCCGGAGTGTTGAAGTGACACGTGTGTGTGAGTTCTGGTTCGTCTTGAAGTAACAAGGAACGGGTGAGCAGGTGAAGGGGTGAACGGGTGAAGGATTGAAATTCAAATCACCTATTCACCCGTTCATCTGCCAGCTCGGGGAGAAGGGGTTGAACCTCCGTCTCCTGGTTCAAAGCCAGGCGGCCTACCGTTAGCCGATCCCCGAATGCAAAGCGGAAGAGGTGAGATTCGAACTCACAAGGCCGGGTACCCGCGTCGTGGGTGGCTCGACTGTTTTCGAGACAGTTGCCATCGCCTATTGGCTTGCCCTTCCGGTTAGCTGCGGCGGCAGGAATCGAACCTGCGAAGTGACGCTTAACAGGCGCCTGCCTGTACCAACACAGGCCCCACCGCAATGTGAGAGGTATTCGCCTGCTTGAGTTCTAGGCGAATGTGTAGGAGTGCAACTCGCGATTGAGTAAGCGAGCAAAGTCGAAAGGTTGCGACATGATGTGCAACTGCCGGCTGCAGAAAGCACCGGTTGCTTTGATGCAATTCAGAAAATTTAAAGCTTGCTCAGCCAACCAAAGCAGAGTGTGAGAGCTTATCGAGTAAAGCTTCAATCTCTGTTTCTTCGGCTTCGAGTTCGCGTCGATAGTCTCGCGAGAATTCCGTGCGATGCACTTCGATGCGTTTTGATTTCAGGGCATCGCTTAGAATTCGCACCAGCAACTCGTGCTGGCACTGGGATACCGTCAGATGAAATTCCGACATTGCAGTCCTCCTTCCGATGAAGATCGGTTGAAGTTTGAAGATGCCGATCGGAACATCACGCCGCGCACGCTGGCGGCGTGCGTTCATTAACCAATTGTACCACTTGGTCAATGATTCGACCGTGGATTTTTCAAACAATCGCCAATTACCGGCAAAAAGCACCCAGCGGGAGTCGAACCCGCACTTCCGCCATGGCAAGACAGTAGGCTACCGCTACATCATGGGTGCATTGGCTGGATAAATTTTCAAAGATCGCAAACGCCGGTGGTCATCGGCGCTGATTAAAGTGCAGAGTTTCGAGTGGGGAATGCGGAGTGAATCAATTTATTCCGCACTCCAGACTTTCAACGTCGCACTTTTCTAGTGGGATCAGAGGGACTCGAACCCTCACCGTCCTGGGTAAGAACCAGGCATGCTGTCGCTAACACCTTGATCCCGGTGTGCTAGTGGGGCCGAAGGGATTCGAACCCTTGCCTTGCCGCTTAAAAGGCGGATACGCTGCCGTTACGCCACAGCCCCGGGTGTGGGACATGTAGCGTTTGAGGCGTTGGATGAAGGTCATGGGGTGTTCTCCTGGCAAGTGTAAAGCATGATCAAAATCCGAAATTCGAAGCACGAAATTTGAAGTAAATTCAAATCGATAAATTCAAAACTGAAAAAGCATGTTGATCATCAAATTCAGTTTTGAGTGCGGTCTTTGCTAGTCGAGATGGCCGGAATCGAACCGACACGATCGTGCTCCCGAAGCACGTGGGCTTGCCGTTACCCTACATCTCGTTGTTTGTGTTTTTCTTTAAGTGACCCGTGTGGGAGTTGAACCCAACCTGCTCAGCTTGAAAGACTGATGACCTCACCCGAAGTCGAACGGGCCACACTAGGGTTCAGGGTTCGGGGTTCAGAGATGAAGAATGCAAAGGCATCTGTCTAAAATTCTGAACTTCGACTTGAACCTTGCGTTAAGTGGGTCGAGAGGCGCTCGAATCCTCGTCTCCTGGGCTTCAGCCAGGTGCTATACCGTCTCAGCTATCGACCCGGAATCAAACGATGAAGTAGGAACGATGAACTAACAATTCACGCCATCGCCGCATTCATCGTTCGTCATCATTGTTTCAATAAAAAAGGCCCGGCGTCTTATGACACCGGGCCTTGGTAGGCTGTCTCGTGCGTTTTGGGCCGAGCGTCACAAGCGTAGTGGGTGCGCGGGTTCATTCCCGAGCAGGCTTTGTTTCCCTTGCAGGTTTTCCCGCATGAAAAACGCAGCATGCAGCGTGGAATAACCCTCGCTTTGGCATCGCTGGATCGAGCTTGGCCGTAAAAAGATCATTGAAAGTTGAATGTTAGTAAGGACTTATCATTGCCTGCGCATCGCTACAGCAGCGAAGGCGCACTGGGTACGTGCTAGTTAGACGCCAGAGGGCGGCTGATGGTTCACGAGATTTTTAGATTTTTGTACGAACTGGGAGCCGAAGGACTCCAAGAACCATGCTTGGCGATGCAATCGGAATTCTTGCCAATTCCGTTACGCTGGCTGTGGTTGCGCCACTGCCACTGTGCCGTTGGAGTGCATGTTGGCTGGCGTGCCTTCTTCGGGCTCTTCGAGGTAGGTGTACCCACGGAGGCCTTCTTCGTAGAACTTTAAAAACCGGCCGGCTTGCTCGTAGCCGATGTGTCCTTCGCGCACCGCAGCTTCGGTGGCTGTGCGGAGTTGGCTAATGAGTTGGTCAGGTTCGAATTCCACATAGTCAAGAACCTCGCGAACCGTGTCACCCTTGATGACATGCTGCAAAATAACTTCGCCGGCGTCATCCATGGCAACGTGAACAGCGTTCGTGTCTCCGAACAAATTGTGCAAGTCGCCAAGAATTTCTTGATAGGCACCGATTAGAAACGCGCCTAGGTAATAGGGCTTGCCCTCGTAGGTATGCAGCGGCAAAGTGCGTTTTACATCGCGGCGATCGATGAATTGATCGATCTTGCCATCGCTATCGCACGTGATGTCGCCGAGCACTGCAGGGCGAGTTGGCCGTTCATTCAATCGATGAATCGGCATCACGGGAAACAACTGCTTGATTGCCCAACTATCGGGGATCGATTGGAACAAGGAAAAGTTACAAAAGTACGTATCGGAAAGGAGCGAATCGAGACCTTGCAATTCTTCCGGCACAAATTCCATCTGCTGGGCCAGTTTTTGAATTTTGTGGCAAATTGCCCAAAAGAGATTTTCGACGGTCGAACGTTGATCGAGCGGCAAATATCCCTGGCTGAAAAGCGTCATCGCGTTGTCGAGCGATTGTTGGGCATCGTGATAACTTTCCAAAATGTTTCGCACGCCAAGATTTTGATAGGT
>CAZIGP010000136.1:3297-4129 GCA_964538425.1 uncultured Pirellulales bacterium
TCTCCATCAAGTCGATCAGCGGCTGTTCCACTTCGGGAGGAACCTGTGGCGGTATGCCATTTTCGCCTTGTTCGGAAACGCCCAGCACGCCGAAGATAAGGCAACTGTGGTAGGCCACCACCGCGCGGCCGCTTTCGGAAACAATGGTCGGATGCTTTACATTGGCATCGTCGCATGCGCGCTGAATGTGGTAGACGACGTCGTTGGCGTACTCTTGAAGACTGTAGTTGACGCTCGATTCGAAGTTGGTCTGCGAGCCGTCGTAATCTACACCCAAGCCGCCGCCGACATCGATATATTCGAGCCCGGCGCCGCGATTGGCGAGTTCGGTATAAACATGCGCGGCTTCGTTCAGTGCTGCTTTGATGTGCCGGATGTTTGTAATTTGGCTGCCGAGATGAAAGTGCAGCAGCTTGAAACAATCTTGCATGCCGCGGCTTTTCAGTTCTTCCAGGCCTTTGACGATTTCGGTCACGGTGAGACCGAATTTCGAACGGTAGCCGCCGGAGGCTTGCCATCGGCCGGCTCCGCGAGCAGCAAGCTTCACGCGCATGCCAATCTTTGGCCGCACGCCGATCTTTTCGGCGTACTCAAGAATCAAGCCCAACTCGGTGTACTTTTCGACGACCGGAATAATGTTGCGCCCAATTTTGTGCGCGAGCATTGCAGTTTCGATGAATTCGGCGTCTTTGAAACCATTGCAAATAATCGGCGTATCGTTACTGGCCATCGCTACGACGGCCAAGAGCTCTGGCTTACTGCCGGCTTCAAGACCAAATTTGTACGGCTGGCCGAACTCTAGGACTTCTTCCACCACTTGTCGTTGTTGGTT
>CAZIGP010000136.1:4139-8849 GCA_964538425.1 uncultured Pirellulales bacterium
ATGGGATAAACGCAGCAGTAGTCGCCTTGATATTTGTGCTCGCCAATCGCGCCTTGAAACGCGGAGTGGATTTCGCCAAGGCGATGCTTGAGGATGTCGGCGAAGCGAATCAGAATCGGCAGGTCGATGCCGCGGAGTTGCAGACGATCGACGAGTTGTTTCAGATCGATGGCACGCTGTGGATCTTTCGTCGGATGCACACAGACGTGTCCGTCGCCATTAACTGAAAAGTAGCCGTTGCCCCAGCGAGCAATTTCGTAAAGTTCGGCGGAATCGGCCACCGACCAGCGCTGCGTTTCCAATTCAATTTTCAACGTGGTTGCCCTCGGCAATGGTTTGTAGTGGGCGGAGACAAGCGTCCACACTTTGGACGCAAGCAATTAATCATATCCAATTCATCCGCAATGTGTAGATAGCAATTATGCAGCTTGGCAAGCTGGGAGCATCCGCGGTCAAAGTTACCTACCGCTTTTTTAGATTTTTCGGTTGCCAAAGCCTCTGGCTCGCCGGTTCCTTTTCTTACGAAGCCGCGTATACTTTGGGCGATTCTTTCTGCAAGGAGCAAGTATGAGCAAATCGTTAGGACAGGATGCTGGACGTATGGCTCGAGCGATGCGACAACGGCTAGAAAGCCTGGAACGGGCCGGTGTAACTCATTTACCTAAGAGCAAGACGCGGGTGCCCAAGGGCAAGGCGCTGGCGGCTGTGGCAGAAGCAACTGCAAATATGACGCCAGTGCAGGTGTTGAACGAAACAAAGAAGCCTGGGGAGGCACCGGTGATTTCTAAACAAAGCAAACCCGCCAAGCCTGCGGCCAAGCTATCCAATACATCGCTGTTCGACGTTGCCAGCCCGACGAGTATTATGCCACCCGAGCAACGGACGGCGGCACTTGAGATTATCCGTCAGGAAGTGGCGGGCTGCACCCGCTGTTCTGTGCTAGCCAGTACTCGAACTCAAACTGTATTTGGGGTAGGCAACCCTTCCGCCAAAATCTGCTTCTTTGGCGAAGCTCCTGGAGCAGATGAAGACCGCCTCGGGGAGCCGTTTGTTGGCCGCGCAGGGCAATTGCTGACCAAAATGATTCAGGCGTGTGGCTTGAAGCGAGAAGAGATCTACATTTTGAACGTTTTGAAATGCCGCCCGCCGGAAAATCGAAACCCGCTGCCTGATGAAGTGACCAACTGCCGCGGCTATTACGAGCGGCAGTTCGATATTATTCGTCCGGAAATGATCTGCTGCCTGGGGGCTGTGGCTTCTCAGGCGCTACTGCAAACCGACCGTGCGATTGGCAAGCTACGGAAGCAATTTCACGACTATCGTGGGATGACAGTGATTTGCACCTATCACCCAGCATATTTGCTGCGCAATCCAGCGGCCAAAGGAGACACTTGGGAAGACTTGAAGATGATGATGCGCAAACTGGGTGTTGAACTATAGTCTGCCGGCCGGCTTGTGTTGGAACGAGTTGCCGATTGGGCACTATCGATAAATGTTACCTGAGGCAGGCCTTTTCGCTTGGCGGGGCAGCGTTGGCGTCGCCATGAATTGATTTGAATTCGACGGCCTCGTAGCAGCCTTGGTAGGCATCGGTTTGGTGCTTTCGTAATAGACTGGTTCGCTTGACTCCATTGACTCCATTTCGCCAACCGGCGAACCTTGATACGGAGTATGCGGTTGATAATCGCTGCCGCAGCAGCAGTCGTCGACGACGGGCCCACAATAGTCGTACGGGCTGGCACACATGCGGCAACCGGAACCTGCGGCCAGGAGGACAAACGAGAGTGCAAGCAAGCGACGCATGAGTACCTTCCTTGGCGACCAGCAGTACTGGCCAGCGTGACAAATTGACGAGCAACGTAACGAAAAGATTTTGAGGCCCGCAACGATAAGCAATAGCGCACCTCTTCCAAGATTCTCGGCAAATTAAAGATGCTGAGATTAACGAATTTACCGAGAATTCGGCCGCACTGTCTCTGCTAGCTAGCTGGGCGATTTTTGAGCAGGAAGCTTCAATGCCGCGTAGATTCTTGGATCGCGCAATGTTTCTGCAATGAACGCTGCACCCGGGTATTGGTGGTTGCTACTGTGTTCTGCCGGCACGGCAACGGCAAACGCGCCGGCTGCCACCGCAGCTTTGCACCCGTTTGCGCTATCTTCCAAGACCATCATTTGGTGTGGATCGATCCCAAAACGGGATGCGGCCTTCAGATAAATTTCCGGATCGGGCTTGCCGTGAGTTACATCCTCGCAAGTAACGATGAACGAAAATCGTGGCTCCAGATGGAATCGCCCTAACACGTTTCGCGTAAACCGCGATCCGCTACTTGTGGCAACTCCCTTGGGAATACCGCCAGCCTCTAGTGCATCGAGTAACTCTTTCAAACCTGGCATCAGTGCCAAGCGAGTATCTAGCAGGCCCACAAAAACTTCTTCTGTTTCTACGCTCAGGATCTCGACGGTATCTGAAAGGGCGTGCCAATCGATCATCATTTGCAAGGCCACAGGCTGCGGCCGGCCCATGATTTGATGGAGCAATTCGGGCGCAAATTCTTTGCCGCGACGGCGCAATAATTCGGTGCCGACGTGTTGATAGAGTTCTTCGGTGTTGAACATTAAGCCGTCGAGATCAAACGCAACGGCGAGTAGGTCATTTTTTGCAGACATGAAAACAGCAGGCGCTTGCGGCCTGGCAACGAGTTGCAGTCTTCTACCGCTAACAAACGGCGAATCTGCAATATGCTATGCAGAATGTGCTGCAGAGGGCAGGGGGGCCCGATTGACTCGGTCGATTTGTACAATTTCTAAATTCGTCGACACGTCGTTATGTCGCCGCCATTTACGGAGATTGCCCCAGAGATGCTGGTAGGCCCATAAAAGTGCGCGACCACCGGAACCGCCAGTTTCGATAACCAGACGGCTGACGGGATAAGTATGGGTTGCCCATTTTGCAGTTGCTTCACTTAAAGGCCCATGGAAATCAATCGTGCGCAGGCCATCTTGCGCAAATGCTTTTTCGTATCGCAAGTAGCGAAGCAACTGACCAGGGCTGAATTTGCTATAGGCATCGTCGTAGCCCACCTTGGGAGTGAAATAGACTCCGTCAGTGTACCAGCCATATTCGAATCCAATCGCTTTTCCCTGATGGCGCAAGAGAGAAATTTCAAGTTGTCCTTGTTCTGCCATGGCTGCGGCTTGCCCACGATAAAAACTCCACACCGTCGGATTACTTAGCACCGAGGTTTGTTGGTTGCCTTTCCAACTATTGTGTTCGACGGCAAAGCCTTCGAGCATGAGCGAGTCGGCTTCGGCAGCCGAACTTGGCCGACGGATGTCTAGCTCGACACCTCCTTCTTCGTTGGCGCGCCTGAGTGCTTTTCGCATATGGCGCCGATGATTTCCCGACCAAGCCGTTTGATAGGCTTCCCAATTTCGATCGAGTTGCTCTTCGATCTCGATCGTGCCAATGCGAAATTTTTCACTGGCTGTAAAGGAGCTGCCGACGTACTTCAAAGCGGCGATAAATTTTTGCCAGCGTGGTGTTTCCAGTGGGGTAACTTCAAACCACAATAATGGCCATGGCAATCGTCGCACCGCGACGGCCAATGTTTCCAATGCCCGATCGACGTCGGCCGATGGATCGACGATCAAGTCGCCCGCCCAGCACCAATTATTGCACGGCAATGAACCAATAGAAAACGCATGTTTCATCCGCCGTTCAACCAACGGCAAGCCTGCGATGAGTTGGCCGTCTTGCTCGATAGCCAGTGCGACAAATTTGGCTTGTTGAGCAAAATGATCGAGCCAGATTTTAACGGAATCCCCGTTGGCGGAAGGAGGTGTGATATCGGCGCGGTTTTGCGAACTACGTTGCCAGAGATCGTTCCAGAGTTCAACCGCCTGGGCAAATTCAGTGGGCGTCTCGTAACGAATTAATTGAGGGGCAGGCATTGAGAACTCCGGCGATGGCAAGATTGGTTACTTACAATCATGCCACATACCTAGTGGCCTGCCGGAGGATTGGATGGCTGATCGTGCGGATTGTTCTAACTGGTAGGGTTACAAATCGGTAATTTCGCTCAGTGCGGCAACCAATTCTGCCAGAATCATCGCAGTCGCACCCCAAATTTGATGCCCCTCCCAGGCAAAATGGGGTGCCCGCAATTCCACGGTGCCGCGAGTATGGATATGCTCACGACGGTTGGATAAGTCCAAAAAATGGGCAAGCGGTACTTCAAGCACAGCAGCCACCTCGGCGTCGTTCGGGCGGAAAGTAATTTCGCTGCGCACGGCGGCTACCCACGGTGTCACTAAAAAATTGGTGCCGAAAACATAGATCGGTGAAAGCTGTCCCAGCAATAAGCCAGCTAACCGTGGTACCCCAAGTTCTTCTTCCAGCTCGCGCAGGGCCGCTTCTTCGCTGGTTTCATCTGCTTCGATAACACCGCCAGGCAAGCTAATTTGACCGGCATGATGTGCCATCGAATCGGGTCGCAGCATGAGCGGTAAGTGCCATTGTCCAAGCCGCTGCGCGAGCAACACCACGACGGCTGCTGGCCGGGCATCAAAGCGTGCAGGGCCAAAATGGCGACCGAAACTTAGAGCTGGTTCCATTTGCCGTTGGGCGGTCGGACCAGGTAGTCGTCGTTGTAGGCGGCTGGCCAGTTGTTCGGGCAAATTTTCGGTCATGACTGGATCGATGTGGTGTTT
>CAZIGP010000137.1:0-8825 GCA_964538425.1 uncultured Pirellulales bacterium
ATCGCTGAGCAAACACAGCTTGAGCATTTTCAAAGCGACTTATTAGCGGTTGGAGAAACCGTACGCGAGCGATTCGCAGGTGCGCATCACGAAGTGGCCGGTTTTTTTGCCGAACTTGCTGCAGCGAACATTGAAGCAGTTCCCATCTTTGCCGCTCGTGCTGTTCCCTATGGTGTGATTACCACCGAAGCCTGGCAGCAGCTTATGTCGATGATGGAAAGTTCGCTCGAGCAAGCGGGTGCACTCGATGGCCTGCTGGTGGCACCTCATGGTGCAACAGTAAGCGAGCCAGAACCCGATGCCGATGGTTTTTGGCTGAGCCAACTTCGCCATCGTTTAGGGCCAAAAATACCAATCATCGGCACGCTTGACCCGCATGCAAACCTGTCGCATCGAATGGTCGATGCTACGAATGCCCTGATTGCTTATCGCACTAATCCTCACATCGATCAATTTGAATGCGGGAGAAACGCGGCCAAGTTAATGACTTGGACATTGCAAGGTAAGATCGCACCTACGCAGGCTGCAACTTTTCCGCCAATCGCGATCAATATCGATCGCCAAGAAACGGCAGCTTCACCATGCCAGGAGTTATACACCAAGGCTAACAAACAACTTGATCAGCAACGAGTACTTTCTAACAGCATTTTGTTGGGGTTCGCCTACGCAGACGTTCCAGACATGGGCTCAGCTACATTAGTGGTAACTGACAATGATGCCGGATTGGCACAGCACTTGTCCGACGACTTGGCAAGTTATCTCTGGAAACATCGTGATGAGTTTGATGGCCAGCTCATGCCAGTTGCAGAAGCCATACAACAGGCCATGCAAATGGATGGGCCCGTATGCCTACTTGATACAGGTGACAACATTGGCGGCGGCTCTCCTGGCGATGGCACTTGGATCGCACAGGTTTTACACCAGCGTAAAGTCCCACGTTCGCTGGTATGTATTGCTGATCCTCTTGCTGTAAAGCAATGCGAATCACTCGGCAAGTCGCATCGCATTCGATTAACCGTGGGTGGTCGTAACGGTGCATTGCAAGGACCACCTCTTGATGCTGACTTTACAATAATGGATCTGTGTAATGGCCGTTTCGAAGAACGCGAGCCCCGCCATGGAGGCGCTTCAGTTTTCGATCAAGGCCGCACCGCCATTTTACGCACCGATGATGGACTGACATTGATTGTTACTTCGAAACGAGTTCCTCCGTTTAGTCTTGGGCAAATCACAAGTTGTGGGCTTAATCCGGCCGAGTTTCAGATTATTGTCGCAAAGGGAGTAATCGCCCCAATGGCAGCTTATCGAACGGTGTGCCGGCAATTTATTCGAGTAACAACACCCGGAGTAACGACGACCGATCTTTCGCAATTAAAGTATCAAAATCGAAGGCGTCCGTTGTTTCCATTTGAGAAAAATTTTTCCTGGGCACCATCTGGTCAACAATAGGTCGTACTTACATGACGATACTCAAGCATCAAGTCATCGAAGGCAGAGCGCCAGGGCCACATTTGCTAATCACTGGTGGCGTGCATGGCGACGAGTACGAGCCAATGGCCGCGATCCGGCGATTGATGTCGACCATACAATCGAACCAATTATGCGGCAGGTTGACTTTAGTTCCTGTCGTAAACGAAGCCGCGTTTATCCGCGGCACTCGCACGGCTGAAGATGGGTTAGATTTAGCACGAACGTGCCCTGGCCGACTCGAAGGTTCGACCACCGAGCAAATTGCCCACGCGGTAAGTCAACTGATTCGCACCGCCGGCTATTACATCGATTTGCACACTGGCGGCATAGCTTTGTCATTGCTTCCGTTCGTTGGGTACATGCTACATTCCGATCCTGCGGTGCTGGACAAGCAGCGGCGAATGGCTCATGCATTCAACCTGCCTATCGTCTGGGGCACAACGCCAACTCTTCATGGACGAACGCTCTCAGTAGCGCGCGATGCCAATATTCCAGCGATTTATGCTGAATATCTTGGCGGTAGCGGCTGCAATCAACAAGCAGTAGACGATTACGCTGATGGCTGTTTGAATGTGATGCGTGAATTAAAAATGATTCAGCGCGACGTACGGCCTTCTAAAATCAAGTACGTCATTGAAGATAATCGACGCGACTCTGGCCATTTGCAAATTCAGCATCCAGCGCCCGCAACAGGCTTTTTTGAACCCGCGGTTGAGCTTGGGCAAATCGTTCAACAGGGTGATTTGCTTGGCCGAATTATTGCCGATCCGTTAGCCGAAAACACTTGCGATATTCGCGCGCAACATGGTGGTGTTGTCTTGTGTCTGGCAACATTGCCTCGAGTACTTCAAGGAAGCGGCGTGGCTGTGATTTTAGAGATCGAACAGCAACAGTGATTATACACTCATTCCAAGAGATCCCCGATGAGCGAACAACCTGTGGCAATTATTACTGGCGCGGCACGTGGTATTGGCGCCGCAACGGCCATTGCCTTAGCCCAGCGCGGCTATCGTTTAGCGCTGGTTGATTGCGATTCTACGCTTCTTGAAGCCGCTTGTACGCAGGCGCGTGAATTCAATGTCGAAGTCATGCCGATAGTCGGCGACCTTGTCGACTTATCATTTGTTGAGTCGATTGTTGAAACCACCACTCAACGATGGAAACAGATTGATGTGCTGGTAAACAACGCGGCCTGGCGCGAAATAGCGACCATGCGCACCATAAGTATTGAGTCGTGGGAGAAAACATTACGTATCGGCTTAACGAGCCCTGCGTTTCTTGCCCGCTGGGTTGCGCAGCGAATGGAACCGCGCCGTTCAGGCGCAATCGTGAATATCTCCAGCATTATGTCCAAACAGACAGCAGGATTTAGTCCTGCTTATGTGGCATCGAAGGGTGGGATGGACTCGTTGACTTATGAATTAGCATCACTGTATGGCTCAAGTGGAATTCGCGTGATTGGCATTAGCCCTGGTGCAATCGATACCGACTTGAGCCGGAACCTGGCTGCAAAACCTCAACCAAACGATGACCCAGTTCGCGACTTTAGCGAAGATATGATTATGCTAAAGCGTTGGGGAAAACCGCAAGAAATTGCCAATGCGGTTGCTTGGGCTGTCAGCAGTGAAGCGTCGTATCTGACCGGAACCAATTTAGTCATTGATGGCGGCTGGCTGCATCAACACTTCCCTCATTCATTAAGACAGCAACAGTTTCCCAAAGAGTTTTCTTAAATGAGCATTTGGCGATTTAGCGATAAAATTGTGGAAGTGCCATCAGCACATCGCATTACTCTCGGTGAGGGAAATACTCCACTCATTCGGTCCCGTAGTATCGGGCCGAAACTCGGACTCGAAAACCTTTACTTTAAAGTAGAGTCATCCAATCCCACGGGTTCGTATAAAGATCGTTTTGCAGCAGCAGCAATTTCGCACATGCTGACTCATGGGAAGCGGCGATGTATTGCCACTTCTAGCGGCAACACCGGTTCTGCACTTGCGGCATACTGTGCAGCCGCGCGAATGACATGCCGCGTTGCCATCGTGGAGACAACTCCCGATGGAAAATTAAAACAAATGCTGGCATATGGTGCGGAATTAGCACGAATCAAAGGCTTTGGGCTAGACAGCGCAGTTACGGCGTCAACGATGGAACGTCTTAAGCAACAAGCAGCTGCGCCGGATGCCGAGTTACAAATCAGCGCCTTTCACTACTCGCCGGCCGGTATGAGCGGTGTGCAGACAATTAGTTATGAATTGGCCGAGCAGCTTCCCACGGGCATTGATCATCTGTTTTGTCCGGCTGGCGGCGGTGGATTGACGTTGGCCGTGGCACGAGGATTCCAAGAACTTCTTAATCGCAAAGCAATCTCACGTTCGCCAGCCGTCCATTGTGTTCAGCCTGCTGGCAACAATACGATTGCAGGGCCATTACGCGATGGGCTTGATCGAGCTCAATCCGTCGAGTGCACATCTGCAATTAGTGGCCTCCAGGTTCCTAATGTGATTGATGGTAACGAGGTGATCGCTGCTTGCCGCGCCACCGGCGGAACAGGTCATTTGGTGAATGACGACGAAGTTTGGCATACCCAGGCACGCTTGGCTAAAGAAGAAGGTCTTTTTTGTGAACCCGCCGCCGCCACGGCGCTGGCCGGATTGCTGAAAACCGCTGCAACGACCATTAATAATAGCAAAGCTAATATTGTCTGCCTGATTACAGGCTCCGCTTTCAAAGATCCGCCATCGGTTGAGCGAATGATCGAAGGAAAAACTTGCCCTACGCTACAACTTTCGCAATTGCCAGATTGGTTAGCAAGCTAAACCCGACTGACTTTTTCGGCAATAATACCTTGCGCTGCTATTTAGCTTGCACGCTTGAACGTCAGTTTTGCTGCGGTTTTACCTGGCGGAGTAAAGTCAAAGCTTTTGCCCGACACGTTAGATAAACTTGCAGTGCTTGTGCCATTATCGGTAGTCAGGGTTAACTGGCTGGCTGTTAGTGCAAATTTACCCGTTGCTTTGCTTTGTTTGCCATTAATGACCGACACCAAGATAAAAGTTCCATCCGCTTTGAATTGCATCGCAAACGCCTGAGTGTTGGATCGAGCGGCCGACCATTTGCCAACCAAATTGTTGGTATTGACTGCGGAATTTTGTGCTACGGCGGGAGCCGTGGTAGTAACCTGAGCACCGCCACTAATATCCCATAGGCTGGCGGTGCTTTCGGCAATGCCTGCCGCACGCCGAAGTTCTTCTCGCATACGTCGTGGGGTAATCTGGTCGTTATCAATGCTGAGGAACAATTCGATCTGTCGTCGTTTTTCACTGAACGAGAAAAATGCCGGCTGATGCTCTCGATTAGCTCCGAGCAGAGCCAACAGTTGGTTAGCTGTAGGTTGCTTGCCCGCTTCGAACTGGCTGAGAGTCATCGCCAGGCGAATTTGATCCCCCGCTTCGTTAATGCCAAGAGAGACAGGAAAAGTCCATTTGGCATGTTGAAGTTTGACGGAAACGATGCGTTCGTTATCCGATTCTGGTTCTAGCCCAGCATCACGTAACATGTCAGAAAGCTGACTGGTGGTGCCAATTCTCTGTCCCCGCTCCATAGCCTGAGGATTGCCGGCAGGAGCCGATTGCGACGTGCTACCAAAGACCGAGTTAATGGACACGCGGGAAAACAGCTCGTCGGCTCGGGTTTCCGTGGCCAGCAAACAAACGGTAGCTGCCGCAAACAGCGACTTGGTTAGGAACGACTTAATCATGGTAACACCCTAGATTTCCGTAATTTTCTGTGCGTAAGCGGCAGGAAAAGGTCCTTCCGCCAGAGAATTAAGCGTAAAAGCCTGGCCGGGTGTTACAGCCATTGGCACCTACTGTAATTAAGGAGGGAAATACCACGCTTTTCCCGCGGCTTTTCTGGGTCTGTTCTTTTGGGCTTTCTTTTCTGGTCTGTTCTTTTGGCCTGCTCTTCTGGGCCCTCCGCTTCGCGCTAGCAAACCCCGGCTATTTCAGGCCTTGGGTGGCATTTCCCAAGAAATTCTCTGGCCTGCTTGTAACAACGGCTTGGGCTTCACGCTCCCCATGGTGTCGGAAATTCAAAGTGACAACGCGAAGCACGGCAGAGTCGCGATGCTCACCAAACTTCAAAAACTATCTGCCAAACCAAAGGAGATTCGTCCCATGCTCAAGAAATTTTCCCTCGCAATCGCCTTCGTGGCGGTCATGTCGGTCCGCGTAATGGCCGACGACAGCATCGATGTCAGCTCGATCGACGTTGCTTCGATCAGCGATGCCGATAACGCAGTGATTGAAGCCAATCTGGATGTTGATGTCGATGATTTGACCAACAAAACCGGAGATAAGTCGGATGTTGCAGTGGAAGCGTGTTTCCGCCGCTGGGGCGGTGGATACGGTTGTGGTTACAACTACGGTTGCTATAGCTCTTGCTACTCGCCTTGCTACAGCTACTCGTACTGCTACTACCCAACTTACTACTGCTACCGTCCAGCATGCTACTACACTCCTGTGTATTACAACTACAGCTGCTGCTACACTCCGCTGTCTTACTGGGGTTGCTACTAAGTCGCAGTAGGTTTGTCGATACGCCAAGCGAGCCCGTCGGCGATCTTGTGGATCGTCGACGGGTTTTTTATGCGCTTTTCCAATTTGAAATTTGAAACGCGCCAATTTGAAACTCAAGATTTTTGTCCGTAACGTTTTACGGAGAACTACGCTCACTATTCCAGCGGTTTACCGTTGCCGCCTAACTTTCACTTTTATCGTAAGGAGATTTCGAAGCCATGAAACGCATTTTTCAATTTGCCGCCAGCGTGAGCTTGAGTGCTGCACTGGCGAGCGCGGCCTTTGCCGAGGGCAACGGCCCAAACCTGTTCGGCGATAACACGCCGAATCAAAACGTCGTCCAACCCGAACAATCGCGTGGCCAACTCGGAGGCCTAGGAAGCGGAGCACCTAGCTTTGCCAGCAACCTGCGAGACTTGCGCGGCCCTGGAAGCGCCGTCGCAGCTCAAGCTCAAATTGCTCAACAGCCTGTCGGGCAAAACGTTGCTCAAGGGCAGACCGTTGTACAAAGCCAAACCGTTGCCGTGCAGAAGCAGGCCATTACCTCGATTCAATCGTTCCATCAGTTAGGCATGGTGATTCACCACTGCATTTTGCACACGCCGCACAAGTTTCAGGCTGGTGCTTCGCCATTTGCTCCGTTTGGCAACAATCCTGTATCGTTCACTCCGGCCGTTGCCAAAACGCCTGGCGATCTGGAAATTGCCGCGGTTGGAATGGTTGCCGAAGCCGGTCCTCAACAAGGCCCGTTGTATCGCGTGACGATTCGCAACAATAGCGAAACGCCTTCACGACACTTTGAAGTCTCGTTGATTGCGGTTCGTGGCCAGTTGAACCACACCTCGCCAGTGGTCACTGTACATGTTGACGAAATCGCTGCCGGTGGCGTGCATGAACTCGACGTGCAATTGCCGATCGGCGTGATGTCGCTCAGCTTGAACAATCAAGCGGCTCCTTTCGAATCACTCGTTGCCGCCATCGACAGCTTTGACCAGTTGATCGAAACCAATGAGCTAAACAACGTCGCGATTCTGACTCGTGGAGAAATCGCGCTGATTGAAACTGCCACAGCAGAAACGACAGAAACGACGGTGACTGCCCCTGCGACGGCTGCTCCGAATGCGACTGCTCCTAGTGCAACATCCCCGATTGACACTGAACTGGACGACGATAACACGTCGGCTCCAGGAACCGATTCGGCTGCTCCAGCTCCTGGCGACAGCACGTTAAGTGCTCCACAGCAACAGAACGTTGCTCCTCCAGCACAACAGAATGTTGCTCCACAAGGTGCACCTTCGGGCAATCCTGCTCCGAATGCTGGCCCAGCTCCAGCTCCTAGTGCCGCTCCGAATGTTGCCCCTGCGGAAGCCAACCCACAGGCCAACGGCAGCAGCACTGGCTTAGAAGCACTGGTTCCGAAGACCGGAGGCATGTAAGCCAACTGCCCGCCAATTAACCGTTACTACCTTCTCGCCGCCGTCGGCTGTAGGGTCGCAAAATAAGCGACTCCAGCCACGGCGGCGATTTTATTGGCAAGCTGGTTACGGTGTGCGAGTGGCTGCACGGACTGGTTCCGGCGGACCACCATCTCGATAAGCCTGGCTTTTTTCGTAGAGTCTTAAACGCTGCTCGACTTTATCTCGCACTCGATCTGGAGCCATTGAGGCAGCTCGCATCACCGCATCGCGGGCTTCTGAAAATTGGCCGGCGTTCGCATGAGCTGCTGCTAACGTATCAAGATAGCGGTAGTCCTTATCGCCGTCGATTTCGATGGCTTTCTTGGCGGCGTCCACGCTCATTTCAACTCTGCGGAATCTTGCATTCGGGCAAGTGGCCATGAGCCAAGCTGCTCCGAGATAGGCGCGGCCAAGTTTCGGATTGGTACGAATTGCTTCTCGATAATCGCCCGCCGCTTGTTCATACATGCCCATTTCGCGATACGCATCGCCGCGGTCAACCAGCACCATCGCATCGCTAGGGCTTATTTGAACGGCGCGATTGTAGTCGGAAAGTGCTTCCCGCGCTCGTCCTAATCGATAGAGAGCATTCGCACGACTGGTATAAAACCCTGAATCGCTGGGCTGAATTTGAATGGCACGGCTGTAATCTTGCATGGCGCCGGCAAAATCGCCTTGGTCGAATTTCAAACGCCCACGATTAAACCAGGCGTTGGCGTAATCGGGGTTTAATTCGGTGACGCGGTCAAAGTCGGTCATGGCGCCTTTCATATCGCCCAGTGCCGCCCCGATTTTGAACGGCTTTCCACAACAAAGGATCGAGCGCGGCCGAAAGCTCAAAATCCTTGAGGGCTTCTTGCTCTTTGCCGGTATCGGCAAGCATTTCACCACGCCGATTGTGAGCCCAGGCTTTCAGCTTGCGAGCATAGGCGGCGCCTTGGGGAGTCGCACCTTGGTCGATTCCTTCCTGACAAGCCGTGATAATGGCTGTGAAATCTTCGGAAGCGGTTGCCGACTTCGTTTTCAAAAACGCTTCTCGGATTTTTCGATCGGCCGCGCTCAGCGACGGCTTGACTTGCGTTTCGCTCGAGTCGGGAGCAATCGTATCGGTTGCCTGTGCTTGTGGTTGCGGCTGCGATTGAGGCTGGGGCTGCGACTGTGTTTGTGGCTGCCCTACAGCCGGCTGCGTGGGTCGTTGCGCCAGGGCGCTAGAATTTGAAACACAAACGAGTACGGCAAACGCTGCCGCAAAACGGAAGTGAGCAAGCGATACCATCGTTAAACCTCCATGAATGTGGTTGATTTATATTGCTTAGCG
>CAZIGP010000138.1:0-1466 GCA_964538425.1 uncultured Pirellulales bacterium
AAACATCCATCCGTAAATCGCTGAAACGCATATGATCGAGAGTATAAAAACCAAAAACAAAATAAAAGAAATTGGCTCCATTGATGTTCCTATTCAGGTTCAAAATTATCAACAGGAATGCCAAACGGCTATCTTTCAAAAGAACGTCTCCATATAGCAAATTAATGTGCTGTAACGACAAATATTGCTGCAACACTTCCAATGATCAAATACCATAGTTCATTGAAAAATATATAACTCCAACCGCGGAATTTAGGTGAGTGTGCCCTAACGAGGAGTGGGATTTGAGCCGCAAACAAAGCGCAGATTAACGACAGCCATGTGTTTAAAGTTAAAGTACTTAAAAGGCAAAAGGAAAAGCACAGAATTACTAAATGTAAATCCAGACTGAATCGCATTTTATCTTTTACTTATCCAAATTTTATACGATATCCGTTGTAACCAGCAATTGAACAAAATCTGGCTGCTGAAAGAACTACGGCTTACGATTATGAAGAAGTTGCTTTTGCTGTAATTCTCGATAGCGTTCTGTATCGCCATAAAAACCCAGAAACGTAATTCCATCAATCTTTTCAAGTACTTGCAAAACCGCCTTTTCTTCTGCTGCCTTTAATTTGCACCGATCAATCCACCATCCCACGCATAAGGCCGCTACTAGCGTCAGCCACAGTAAATCACGAATTGAGAAGCGTAGTTTCATTCGTTAAACCGCTCTGGAAGTTCGTCATCATCCAAGTCGCCGGGCGAGCAAATAGATACCAGCAAAAAGCTGTAAGCAAAAAATACGAAGGTGGCGAGAATCAACCACCAGTGATAAACGGTTAAGAACCACACATAGAATGCGAGCATTAGCAGCATGCCGATTCTTTCAATCCAGCTTGATACTTGAAAGGCAGCCAGCGGCCCTACCCACAATAATGACAACCACTTGCAAAATGTCATGGTGCCACCCATTTCTTTCGCCATCGAATCGTAGCAGCAACCGGCAACAAAATCATCATGGCGAGAATTACGCAGAAACCGATCATGCCTTGGGTGGTGGTGAAGGGAACTTCGTAATTGCCGAGCGGACCGACGCTCATTAATGTATACGGAGCGTATCGAGGGCCTGGAATTGCAGGCTCAAGATGATTGAAGCCGAACGTCATTCCGTAGAATGACGCCCGATATGTAAGATTAGGATTTGTGTAGTATGCAACTGCGAAAGCCTCACTGGCGCATAGCACCACAACCATCGCCAGTAGTTTTGAAGCGGTTCGCATTCGCTCGATTGTATTTCAGCTTGGGCGTATGTGGCAATCTCGGTATACAATTCGCCATGAAACGCCGACGCCGATTTCAATTCAGTCTGCGATCGGTATTTGTGTTAATTGCACTGGCGAGCGTCTTTGCTGGCTGGGTTGTCAATCACAAGACGGACGGTTTCAAGATGTTCGTCAAAATCAAGACACTGGACAACGTGACGC
>CAZIGP010000138.1:1476-7443 GCA_964538425.1 uncultured Pirellulales bacterium
AACCGTGTCTTTGTTACCAGTCACCTGCCGAGTGACGTAGGCGCCTTCCATAATTAGGCACAATTCTTGCGCTAGCGCGAGAGGATCGTCGGCGCCTGCCTCCTTAGCGAGTGCGAGCACGATGTTTTCCATCGACTGCTTGTTTTGAGACGCTGCTACATGCGCCGGTTCGTGGAGCAGCGGAAATTCCATCGCCACGTTGACGAAAATGCAACCCTGAAAATCGTCAGATTCAATGATGTGCTCGACAACGTCAAGCACGGCGTGCAGTTGGCCGATTGCAGTGGGCCCGCCGCGCTCGCGAATCATCGTGCGAAAGGTTTCTTGGATCCAGTTGTTTTGCATCTCCAGGGCGGCGAGCATTAGGTCGTCTTTGCACTCGAAATGCTTGTAGAAGGCCGTCTTGCTGATGCCTACGTCGGAGAACACCTGATCGATCCCAACGTTGCGAAAACCGTCGCGATAAAAGCGCCGCACGGCGGCTTCTATTAAGCGTTGCCGCGTCGATTTTTCATTTGTCTTCATCGTCGTTTGGGCGTACAAGGTGTACCTGAAGTCAACGTGGAAGTGTACCACAAGTTCACTTGTGGTCCCACCGCGCTACTCGATACTTCACTATGTGCTCCTCACACAGGTCGATCTTGGAGCGGCAGTTCCTTGGTACGGCTTTTAAGCGGTTGTGTTGACATTTCCATTTGATGCACGGAATTGGTAACCCATGAACACATCTAGAAGGATTGGCCAGCGGTCGGTTGCCTGGGGCAGCCGCGCGGCGACACTGCTTGTCTTTACCGTTGGCGTGGCCGTACTTCTCTTATGGTTAGCTGGTAAGTTCGCGCCGAAGGTATCGACGCTGACGGAACACGTCACACCAAACGAAAACAAGTCACCCGGTCTCGTAGCAAAGGTTCGTGTGGTCCGGCTGCCATTGGTCGAGACTGCCGTTGGAACCGTTCGGCCCGTGCATGAAACCACAATCGGATCCAAACTGTTGGCGCGCGTTGTCGAAGTTAACCTCAAGGCGGGCCAAAAAGTTCAACAGGGAGTAGTGCTGGTGCGCTTGGACGACACTGAATTGCACGCCAAGCTCAAACAAGCAGAGGCGGCGCTCGCGGCTGCGGAGGCGGCCCGCGCTCAGGCAGAAGCTGAAAATAATCGGTATGCTAAATTGATCAAGGCCAACGCAGTCAGCCAACAAGAGTATGAACGTGCAGCCACAGCACTGAAGTCGACCGACGCGGAGCTCCGTCGCGCAAAGGAATTTGTCAACGAAGTGCAGGCCACGCTTGATTTCACTACGGTCCGTTCTCCGCTGGACGGAATCGTGATCGACAAAAAAGTCGATGTTGGAGACATGGTGACGCCGGGACAAAGGCTGGCGACCCTATTGGATCCCAAGCGGATGCAATTCGTTGCTAGCGTCCGCGAGTCGCTTGCGCACCGGCTGAAGGTCGGCCAGCCGATCGAAGTTCAAATTGAGAACTTCAACAAGCAGGGGACTGGTTCTATTAGCGAGATCGTACCGGAAGCGGAGTCCAGTAGCCGATCCTTTCAGGTGAAGATTACTGGACCTTGTCCGGACGGCATCTATAGCGGCATGTTTGGGCGAATTCTGATTCCGCTCGACGAAGAACAAGTTTTGGTCATTCCGCGTGAAGCGGTACAAACCGTGGGGCAATTGGATCTCGTCAACGTAGTAGCCCATGGCGCATACAGCCGACGCGCCGTTCGAGTGGGACGGACAATCGACGAGGAGATCGAAGTTTTGTCGGGACTGCGTGAAGGAGAAGAGGTCCAAGTATTACTCAAGGCGGTCGCAATCAGAGGAGCCAACCATGGATGAACAAGAAGCTATTGGCTCGACGCAGGAACATCACTTCACGAACAAGGTCGTTAAGATCTTCCTGAACTCGAACTTGTCATTGATCTTGATATTGCTGGCAACGATTCTAGGATTCGCGGCTCTTCGGTTGACGCCGCGTGAGGAAGAACCGCAGATTATCGTTCCGCTTGCTGATATTTACGTTAATTTCCCCGGTCATTCTGCCAGAGAAGTCGAGCAACTGGTTGCGACGCCACTGGAGAGAATTCTCTATCAGATCGATGGCGTGGAATATGTCTACTCCATGAGCCGCGAGGGCCAGGCAGTCATCACCGTTCGATATTATGTCGGTGAGGATCGCGAAAGGAGCCTCGTTAAACTCTACAAAAAGATCGACGAAAACCGGGACCTCGTGCCAACTGGTGTGACTGGTTGGGTTGTCAAGCCAGTTGAAATAGATGATGTCCCCGTAGCAACGCTGACCCTGGCGAGCCACTCTGCGGACGACATGACGCTACGCCGAGTGGCGGAGGAGCTCGCACAGCGCGTGGCAGGAATAAAAGAAGTGTCTCGGGCATACGTTGTCGGCGGGCGGCCACGCGTGATCCATGTGCTCATGGATCCGGACCGCATGGCCGGATATTACGTCTCTCCGTTGGAATTGCAGCAGGCGGTCCAGATCACGAACGTCCGCCAGACGGCCGGTGATTTTCGAGCCGGCGACCGCTTGATCCGCGTGGATGCCGGTGAACCCTTTGAAGATGCGCGCCAATTACGCGACCTCGTTGTCGGTGTATTCGATGGTCGGCCCGTATTTCTCAAAGATGTGGCGAACGTCGAGGACGGACCCGACGAATCGGCAAGTTATGTAAGGCATGGGTGGGGGCCAGCTCGTGGATTCACCAAGGACGAGTATTTCCCAAGTACGACTTTAGATGAACGTGCGCAGGCAACTGCAAACTCCAGCGAAAATGGCGGCGCCCAGCCGGCCGTGACAATTGCTGTCGCGAAGAAAAAGGGCACTAACGCTGTGTGGGTTGCCGATGCAGTAATGCAACAGGCCGAAGAATTGCAACGGAAATTCGTGCCAAGTGAAATCGAAATGATTGTTACCCGCAACTATGGTCTGACGGCTAACGAAAAGGTTAACGGACTGCTGGAAGGACTGGGCGTTGCCATCTTGATTGTCGTCGCGCTGTTGACAATCGGGCTTGGGTGGCGCCAGGCGCTCATCGTTGCAGTCGCGGTGCCGGTCGTATTCGGACTGACACTCGCTGCCAATCTGATACTGGGATACACGATCAACCGAGTCACGCTCTTTGCGCTAATTCTGTCCTTGGGACTATTGGTGGATGACCCCATTGTGGACGTGGAAAATATCACCCGACATTTCACGCTGCGCAAGAAAGCGAGTCGCCGAATTGTACTTGAGGCTATGGCAGAGATTCGTCCGCCGCTCATTACCGCGACCTTGGCCATCGTATTCAGTTTCCTGCCGATGTTCTTCATCACCGGGATGATCGGGCCCTACATGCGTCCCATGGCGTTTAACGTCCCGGTCACGATGCTGATGTCGATGGTTGTGGCATTCACGATCACTCCGTGGCTTGCCTACCACGGACTGCGACACAAATATCACGCGGGAGGAACGGGAATTGTTTCCCAGCACGATCCGCACGATCTGAACGCCGTTATGCAATCGGCGCTTTACAAGGCCTTCTATCCTTTGATGGCTCCTTTGCTTCGATCGCGGCTCGTGGCTTGGTCGTTTCTGATGGGTATCTTGCTGCTGACAGCGGGAGCGATGGGTTTGGCTGCTGTGCGCAGCGTACCGCTCAAGATGCTGCCGTTTGACAACAAAAATGAGCTTCTGCTCGTACTGGACTTCGATCGGGGCACAACGCTGGAACGATCGGACGCAGCGGTGCGTGAAATCGAAGCGTACCTTTCTAGGGTCCCCGAGGTCACCGACTTCACGAGCTATGTCGGCCTAGGATCGCCAATGGACTTCAACGGCCTCGTGCGTCACTATTACCTGAGGCAAGGCGACCATGTTGCAGACATTCGGATCGATCTGGCTGGCAAAAAAAACCGCAGCCTGCAGAGCCACGCGATCGGCCTACGAATGCGGAATGACCTTCAAGAAATTGTTGACCGGCACCATGCGCGCATGAAGCTTGTCGAGACTCCTCCCGGGCCACCAGTCATTGCTAGTGTCGTAGCCGAGATATATGGACAGCCGGATAACTGCTATGAGGATTTGTTGCTCGCCGCAGATACAGTACGAGCTCGTCTGGCGGTCGAACCAGGCGTCGTCGATCTCGACGATGGACGTGAAGCAGCGCAAGAAAAACTGACCTTCGTCACCGATACAGAGAAAGCCGCGCTCAGCGGTATTTCGGCGGACCAGATCGCCAGTACGCTCCACGCCGTCCTCGATGGAACGACGGTAGGATTGATGCGGAATGATGCCGAACGAAATCCTCTACGGATCCAACTGCGAGTTCCCATAGGGCAACGAACCAGCGCCGCCGATTTGGCGCGAATGCGAGTCAAAGGAAACACCGGCCAATTAGTTCCCCTTGCCGAATTGGGGCATTGGGATACGACCCGCATGGATCAGATGATCTACCACAAGAACTTGCAGCGCGTGGCCTATGTCTTCGCGGAAACCGCTGGGCGGCCGCCAGCGGACGTCGTGGTGGATGTCATGGCAGATGAAGCGGACAACATCAAGACGAACAGGGATGTAACACATGTTGGCAATGGATGGCTGGCTGATACCGCGTCAATACCCGTCGCAGATCGAACATTCCTATCCAGCGGCGGCGGTATTTCCTGGGCGCTGCCGCCAGGGTTCAAAGTGGATTTTGCCGGCGAGGGAGAGTGGAGAATCACGCTCGACGTATTTCGCGATCTCGGACTAGCCTTTGGTGCGGCGATGGTTGCCATTTACATTTTGCTTGTGGCACAGATGGGATCGTTCATCATCCCGCTGGTCGTCATGCTGGCAATTCCATTGACAATCCTTGGTGTGATGCCCGGTTTCTGGCTACTCAATGTTTTGAGCGCACAGCAGGTCGGTGGCTATCTCGATCCTGTCTATTTCACGGCAACAGGAATGATCGGCATGATTGCACTATCGGGCATTGTAACCCGCGATTCGATCATACTTGTGGATTTCATCCACTTGTCGTTGGCGCGAGGACGGTCTCTTTTCGATGCCATCATGGAAAGCCGCGTAGTGCGCTTGCGGCCAATATTATTGACAGCTACCGCGGCCATGCTCGGTGCCATCCCGATCATCATCGATCCAATCTTCTCGGGTCTCGCGTGGACGCTGATCTTTGGACTCTTCGCTTCGACTCTTTTCACCTTATTCGTAATTCCGGTTGCCTACTGGCTCGTATATTCCAATACGCCGGGTCACGGAATGCCCGTGTCCGCAATGAATCAGGAGAAAGAACCTGTTATTGCCGCCGACCCCAGTTTTTCCAACCACCATGACAAAAATGGGAAAGAAAACTTGAATCGCTCACCTCACAGTGCTCATGCCGGAATCGACCTGGTTTTGAACGGCCACGACGCTGACAAAAGAGACAGATGGCACTGACGAAACAGTCACAGCATGCCGAGACTTTTCAGTTTTAACGCCCGTATTTTCAGAAAGATGCGGTCTCTGCACGGCTAAAAAAGTGCAAAGTAAATTTAAGCTAGGCGAACACTTTTTACTAAATCAAAGTCAACCAACAATCTGAATATGAATCCAAACAAAGCACTTTGGGAAAAAGGCGACTTTACACGTATTGCTGAAAGCATGCGAGAAAGCGGCGAGGCGCTTGTCCAACGGCTTGGCATCTCGAAAGACCACAAGGTCCTAGATCTTGGTTGTGGTGATGGCACGACGGCAATACCCGCGGCAAAACTCGGAGCGGATGTGCTTGGCGTTGATATCGCGAGCAACCTGGTTGAGGCTGGCAACAAGCGAGCGAAGGAGCTTGGTTTGGCAAATTGCCGGTTCGAGGAAGGCGATGCGACCAATCTGCATCAACTGCCCGACAAAGCATTTAATCTGGTTATGAGCATCTTTGGCGCGATGTTTGCGCCCAAACCGTTCGACGTGGCCAAAGAGATGGTGCGAGTAA
>CAZIGP010000138.1:7453-8820 GCA_964538425.1 uncultured Pirellulales bacterium
GCCTGGAGGTCGAATCGTGATGGGCAATTGGATTCCAGGTGATCCGACGCTAGTGGCGCAGATTTTGAAGATCAGTTCGGCCTACACACCACCACCGCCGGAAGATTTCATCAGCCCAATGATGTGGGGAGTCGAAAGTAACGTGATCGAACGCTTCGCCGGCGCGGGAGTACCGTCAGAGAAAATCTCCTTTGCCCGAGACACGTTTACATTCAACTATCCCGGCCCACCTGTGGTGCTCATGAATGAAATTCGGAAATATTACGGACCGACGATGATTGCCTTTGAAGCGGCGGAAAAGAATGGCCGCTCCGCCGATTTGCAGAAAGAGCTTGAAGAACTGTTCAACCGCCAAAACGAGAGCTTGCGCAAGGATGCCACGTCCATTCCTGCGACCTTGTTGCGCGTCACAATTGCGCTCTGAAGGGAATAGCTTTTTGCTTGTCGCTATCAGAAAGAAAAGTGAATTCGAGACCTTGTGATCTGACCCCTACCGTACGACATCAAAAGGACAGTGGGCGCCTGCAACGTGAAAAAACTCGCGTCCGTCAACCGATTTTCGACGTCTGATTCGATAGACAAATACACCGAATGAATAATCCACTCTCGAAATTGCGAATGGGCGGCACTGGACTCGAACCAGTGACCCCTACCGTGTGAGGATAGTGCTCTAACCAACTGAGCTAGCCGCCCGGGGAATTTGTTATTTTAGCGTAGCTTGGCGGGATGGAGTAGGGCGGGGCAGCAGAATGAGGAATGAGGAATGGGGAGTGTGGAATGGGGAATGATGGCGCAGTTGACTGCTGACTCTGGTTTTTAGCTGCTCTATGAAGAGAGCGTGGTTAGAGAAAATAAAATTTGCGCGCGGAGAAATAGAAGGGCGGAGAAGTGAAGAAATGCCCGTGGAAGAGACAGCTAAGCTTGTTGGGCTGGTTCGGTTTTGGATTCGGAGACTTCGCGCGGTTCGGAAGTGGGTGGGTCGAAGCGCGGCGCGGTGGGTTCTTCGTGATCGTCGATGTGATTTTCGTAATGGGTGACGCGGCGCTCGCTGGTGGCTTCGTTGATTTCCGTTTCGATGCCGCGAAGGCCTTTCTTGAATTCTGTCACTCCTTTGCCAAGATTGCGCGCGACTTCTGGGAGGCGGCTACCAAAAAGCAAAATGGCCACGATGCCGAGAATGACCATCTCCGGCGTGCCGATATTGGGAAGAAATGCAAATAGAGACATTTGACGAATATCCTAATGTCAAGTAATTCACCCGTCGCAGACGACAGGACTAAACGAAACTAACGAAGGAGCGGCTGCTTACTCTTTTTTTCTTGCGGCCGCGGTATCTTCATCCTCGATGCCTTGAACGCCTTTTTTAA
>CAZIGP010000139.1:0-5007 GCA_964538425.1 uncultured Pirellulales bacterium
TTCGAATATTTGACAATGTTACAAATGATACTCTTGGAAACAAATATGTCACCGGCGCAGAGCTAGCGTCTGGCGGATATAACGTATGGAAGCCTTATCTTACGAGCTTTAACGTTTCCTCTGCCAATGCGGGACATAGTTGGCTAGCGTATGTTAATACCAACAATGGCGTAACAGGGCTCGATAATCTGCAGGTTATTCAGACTAGAAATCTGGTACTGAACGGCAATTTAAGTTATCAGACATCCGGCACACCAACGGCATGGAATGTCAGCATCGGCACTACAAGTGTCAATACTACATCCTGGGATGGTGACGCAACAACGTTAAATCCTTGGGCTATTCTCAGTCAAACGGTTAATAATACACCATTGGTTGCCGGAAATACTTATGACGTTTCCTTTCTTGCTGCTGCTCCTCAAGGTAGCACGCCCGAAGAATTGATGGTTCGTATCTTCGATACGACAACCAATCAAGAACTATCGCGAACGACTCTGAGTGGCAACAGCTTAAATGCGACTTGGAAGCCTTACTCTGCCAGCTTTGTCGCGCCGGCCTCTGCGGCTGGTCTCAACTGGCAAGTCTATATTACAAATCGAACAGGAACGACAGCTATCGACAATATAAACGTCACTTCAACAATTCCATGGAAGGTCGGCTCGCCGATTGTGAATTACTTCAATTGGTATCCCCTTACCGGTACAGACTACACCACGCTTACTAACGACATAGCAAATCAAACAGTCTCAGGAAACTTTAACACAGTTTGGATCAACGACCCTTCGCAATTGGCCATCGCAGAAGAAAAAGGCTTGCGAGCAATTTTGATTTTAAGTGGCCATCAACCCCATGACGCTTGGTTTTTTAGCCATCCAAGTTGGTCTACAGATAACTGGCCCGATCCGGTCTATGTGTCAGAGGTGAACAATCTTATTGATCGCTACAAAGCATCCCCAGCCGCCTATTGGTACTTTGTCGCCGACGAACCCAGTATCTCAGAGTTTCCACGTATTGCTAAAATCGCCTCATATCTTCGTCAACGTGATCCAGACCATATTCCGTACATCAATTTACTTCCTCCAGGCTCGTCCTCCATATATACGGGTACATCCAACTATACCGACTATCTCAATAGTTTTATTGAAACTGTCCACCCAGCTATTTTGTCGTACGACTTTTACAACCTCGATTATCGATCGGATGGTAATGGAGGCTTTACAACGCAGCACCAAGATAAATCAACCTATTTGCAGAATATGAAAATCTTTGCCACCGCAGCTAGGCAACACAATCTACCGTGGATGAACGTTGTCCAAGGAGAGTCTTTAGGCCCTGGTTCTCGTGTTCCCACGGCCAACGAGCTGCGATTCCTTGCCAATTCAACATTGGCATATGGAGCTCAGGGAATTTCGTTTTTTAACTATTGGAATTCAGCTGGTCCTAGTCAGGGTGGACTTGAACCATTTCCGAATGGTACTCCGACTACGGTTTACACTGCCCTTCAAACAATTAATCCCAAATTTGAAGCAATTGCCTCACAGCTTCAAAAACTGAAATGGATTGACACCTATTTGAAAGGCTACCAATCTAACCACATGCCCCCGGGAGTTTCACAGCTTCCTTCCACCCCTGCGTTTGATATCCAAACACTGAGTAATTCGCTTACCTATAATGACGGAGATCCTTTAAAAGGAGTCTTGTTTGGATATTTTGATATCGACGGCACGACGCCTGCTGATGCCACGTTCGCCATGATAGTAAATCTCGACTATACACTTAGCAAAAGCTATCGAGTATCGGGCCCCGGAAATCTTTCTATCTTTGATCCTGATACAGGTCTATGGACAGCAACCGGTTATAATTATGCTGACTTGACTTTAGAACCGGGTGGAGGGGCTTTAGTAGGACTGACATCTCTTGTTTCTTTATTACCCGTCCCAGAGCCTTCGGCAATTTCAGTCTTTCTTATTGGCCTATTAGCTCTATTATTTTTGCCTCGGAAATTCGCTTGATGAGTTTCTGTTGTGAAAATTCGGGTGCCGAAGAGAAGATTAAGCTTCTAAACATAACTGCATTAATCGATGATTATCAAAACTTCGTATCTTAGCTTCAACCTCGAAGTTGGTTTGGCGATAGGCCGGAACTTCATTAAGATCCTGTTATTGTTCTTCATCACGCTAGATCAGCAGTCGAACGCTGAGGTCAAGCCGGAAGTAAATCGCAATCGGGGCGATCAACACCTAATCGGGTTCTACTCGTTTGGTAAAGAGGCTGCTGATAAATCATTGCATGCGCGCATGATTACATTGATTAACGCAGATGGAACTAATGAACGTTATCCTGATTTCAAAATCGCGGATCAGAGCAGCTGGTACTTCGGACCGTTATTTTCAGATGGCCGCCGAATAATCTTGTCCAGTTTTGGCGAAGCCAAATTGAGTCAAATTCGCGGAATCGGAGGAGAAATTCCGTTTCGTACGTGGATCTATGATCTTCATAGTGGAGATCTGCAAGAAATTCTAAATCATGGCAATCTTCCACCAAACACACGGCCGATATTATTGCTCCCAGGAGAAAAGAGAATTGTTGTTGCAGCAACACCTAAAAATTCTTATCACGTATTGGCTGTCGACCTTAATGGTCAAAATCCACAAGAGCTTGTTGGGTTGGCAAATGGATTCGCATATTGCCTGTGCCTTAGCCCGAATAAACGAAATGTCGCTTTCCACATCACGCAAGGCGAATGGGGAAACTTAAAGAAACCGAGTCCGTTCAGTCTCGGGCATTACAATATCAATGTATTGAATCTAAATACGCATGAACGAATCTTGGTAGCAGGTGCTCAAGAACATCTTTATTTCGGACCGCAATGGTCTCCGGATGGTAAGTGGCTTGCTTATGTCGACTGCCAACCTGAAAAAAGTCCTACGCACTTTCGCGGCGATGTCTGTATCGGCAAGACGGATGGAACTAAAAATATAGTGCTGACCGAGGCACAGCCGCATTGGTTTGGTGCAGCATGGGGAACATCAGAATATGCTGCAGGCAGTTCTAATATGGTTTCATGGTCTCCAAACGGAAAAACGATTTTGTTCACAAGACTTCTTCCAGGTTCAGAGCCAGACCGATCGCGCGGTGGCACTCAACTGTGCTTGATTGATTTTAGCAGCCGAAAAATTGATGAATTGACGGCACCCGAAGAATCACTTTGGGTTCACCACGCCAGTTGGTCGTGGGATGGAAAGCAAATCATTTACTATCGTGGAAAAACCGGCGAGCCTGCAGAATTATGGATTATGAATAGTGACGGAAGTGGACAGCGCATGCTTAGTAAAGGATACAAAATGCGTGGAGTCCAGCTTAGTCCTGAATTTTTAGGTAAGTGATTGGGATCTTTTCAAATAGTACGACTAAAAAGTGCAATCGCAATTAAATATGGTAAATCGATTAGCAGTATCTAGCTTCGTGACAATTGTTGTCTTGGCAATGACTTCTCGAACGTTGGGGCAAAACAGCCAGAATGATGATTGGATCCCTCTCTTTAACGGCCAAAATTTTGATGGTTGGTATACCTATCTGCAAAGCTCTGGAAAAAACCAAGATCCAAACCACGTTTTTCAAATTCATGACAAAACGATTCATCTCTATAAAGACAACGAGGCCAATCAACCTGCTCCGGTCGGCTATTTTGCCAGCGACTTAGAGTATTCGTATTATCATCTGCAATTCCAATACAAATGGGGCAACAAACGATTTGCGCCACGAGCCGAAACGGTTCGAGATACAGGGCTTTTATACCACGCTGCAAGTGATGATGGTATTTGGCCTCGCAGTATTGAATGCCAAATACAAGAACATGATGTAGGCGACTGCTACTTGGTGTATGGAACGCAACTAGATTCAATGGTTGATCCACAAACACTGACGACAGACAAGCCTCGTTTTCTTGATGCGATTGCTGGTGGTGTGCCATTCACGCGAGGAACTCCAGAGATTGCGAGAATCGTCAAATATGAAGAATATGAAATCAACGACTGGAATACCGTAGAAGTAATTGTCCGTGGGTGCGATAGCGTCGTCCACATTGTTAATGGAAAAGTTAATTTCCGCGCAACTAATTTGCGAAAGCTAGGAGCAGATAAAATTAGCTGGCTTCCCCTTACTCATGGAAGAATTATCTTTCAGGCGGAGTATGCAGAAGTTCTTTACCGGAATATCAAAATACGCGCAATTCCTGACGGACCTTTATTTGCTTCATCAACCGTTGTCAGTAAGTAAGTGCTTATGTCGACCGACCTCAAAAGTTTAGCAGGTCGTTTGCGTCTGGCCGACGTCTATAAATCGGTTTTACTCGACGATGTTGTTCCATTCTGGTTACGGCATGGAATCGATGGCGAGTATGGCGGTATCATCACTGCACTAGACCGAGATGGGACCGTTCTTGACACGGATAAATCTGTTTGGTTTCAGGGCCGCGCTGCATGGATGTTTGCAACACTCTATAAAAGTATTGAGCACCGCTCCGAGTGGTTGCTGGCCGCAAAAAGTTGTATCGAGTTCATGCGTCGTTATTGTTTTTCACCAAATGGAAAAATGTATTTTTCTGTTACCCGTGAAGGACATCCTCTACGCATGAGGCGGTACGTTTATAGCGAGTCATTTGCTGCAATTGCAAATGCTGCTTATGCGCAGGCTTGTGGTGATATTCAAGCAGCTTCTGATGCAGTGCGGTGCTTTTCCAAGTACCTGGAGCATTCATTTTTCAACAGTCATATCGTGCCTAAGATTGACTCCCAAACCAGACCAATGCAAGGAATTGGAAGCTACATGATTGCCATAGCAACAGCACAAGAGCTGCGGCAACACTTAGGGGACATCACTGTACTCGATAAGACTTGTACTCAGTGGATTGACCATTGTATTGAATTGATCGAACGTCACTTTTTAAAGTCTGAGCTTCAGGTTTTGATGGAAACTGTTGGCATGAACGGAGAGATTATAGATCAT
>CAZIGP010000139.1:5017-8818 GCA_964538425.1 uncultured Pirellulales bacterium
GACATGCCATTGAATGCGCCTGGTTCATCATGCACGAAGGGCAGCGCCGCAATAATTGCAGGCTAATCGAACTTGGCGCGAGAATTCTTGACTGGATGTGGTGCCGCGGCTGGGATGAGAAATACGGAGGGCTCTTTTACTTTCGCGACGTTTATGGAAAACCAGTCCAGGAATACTGGCATGACATGAAATTTTGGTGGCCTCATAATGAGGCCATTATTGCGACAGCATTAGCTTGGAAACTAACCAAGCAGGCACGTTACGCCGAGTGGTTTAGCAAGGTGCATGAATGGAGCTTTCAGCACTTTGCTGACCCTGATTATGGAGAATGGTTTGGTTATCTTCACCGGGATGGAAGTGTCTCAGTTCAATTAAAAGGAAATCTTTGGAAAGGGCCTTTTCATTTACCTCGCATGCTGTGGTATTGTTCGAGACTTTTTTCTGAAATCACCTAGTATTTTCAGCTCGATATTAATCGTGGATCGTAAGAGCGTAGAATCAAAAATGCCGATGGTTCTCCAAACAAACACTCTGTTAGGAACGCCGAAAACTGCTAATCTACCACCAGCGGCCTGGCGCAATTTATTAACGTGTTTTTTAGGAGAGTCGCTTGCCTATTCTAGGTGCCCATCAGTCGATTGCCGGCGGATATTACAAAGCGGTCGAAATCGCCGCCGAATGTGGCTGCCAATGCGTCCAAATTTTTACAAAAAACAACAACCAGTGGCGTGCCAAAGCGCTTACCGATGATGATGCCGAAAAATTCCAAGCCACTTTAAAACGGTTGAACATTTCGCATCCACTCTCCCACGATTCGTACTTGATCAATCTAGCCGCCCCTGACGAAGAATTATGGCGCAAATCGATCGAAGCTTTTGCAATTGAACTGCTAAGAGCCGAAAAACTCGACATTCCATATGTTGTGACTCATCCCGGAGCTTTCACCACTTCAAGCGAGGCAGCCGGCTTGAAACGAATTGTTGAAGCCCTCGATGAAGTTCACGCCAAAGTCGGCAAGTTAAAAGTTTGCACGCTGCTCGAAAACACCGCAGGGCAGGGAAGCACGCTCGGCTGGCGGTTCGAACAATTAGCGACAGTCATCGGCGGCGTGAAAGATCCTGATCGCCTTGCGGTCTGCATCGACACTTGCCACTTGCTCGCCGCCGGCTACCCACTGAGCACACCTGCCGATTACGACGCAACGATGCAAGAACTCGACAAGATCATCGGCCTTAAACTAATCAAAGCATTTCACTTAAACGACAGCAAAAAAGAACTCGGTTCGCGCGTCGACCGGCACGAACATATTGGCCGCGGCAAAATTGGTTTGGAAGGGTTTAGACTACTACTGAACGACGAAAGACTGGTCAAAATCCCCATGTACCTGGAAACACCAAAAGAAAACGAAGCAGGTGAACCGGACGGAATCGAAATGGATCGAATGAACCTGGCGACATTGCGCGAGCTGGTCGCAAAATAGTTCAACATGGAACCAAAACTAGATCCCGACAAAATTCGTCGTCGGCTTGAGGCTGCCATCGTTGCGACGCTTAAGGATCGCAAGAAGCTGGCCGCTGTCGTTGATCGCGACAAATTCGCTCGAGCTTGCGGCTGCCGTGTTTACATTCGGCGATTCTAGAAATTGCCCGCGGGCAATTTTTTCGGTTTCGGCGAAACTTAGTTGCACTTTAGATAAATGTTCCACAGCACAAAGTGGCGACAAAAGATACGAGTCGAGATTATCGCGAGTTAGCGTTTTAACATCGATAGAATCCTCAATTCGAAAATTACCAATTGCCGTGCGAACGAGCGCCGACATGACTGCGCCAGTGCTAAGCGATTCAGCCAAGTCGCGACCCAACGAACGCACATAGGTGCCGCTACTGCATTCAATTTTGAGAATCAATCGCGGATATTCGTATTCGACAACCTCGATCAAATAAACCGCAATCGGCCGAGGCTCAAGCTGAACAGCTTGCCCTTTGCGGGCCAAATCGTAAGCTCGCCGGCCGGCAACTTTAAGCGCAGAAAACACCGGTGGCCGCTGCATGATATCGCCTGTAAATTTTGCGGCCGCGTTTTCAATTTCGAGTTTCGATGGAACCGGTGGATTGCTTAGTTCGGTTATTTCCCCTTCCACGTCTTCGGTAGGGCTAGTGCAGCCGAGCAGAAATTCTGCCTGGTATCCTTTCCGCATTTGTTGCACATAATCGATGAGTCTCGTTGCTTGGCCGACACACACCACAAGCACACCCGTTGCTAACGGATCGAGAGTCCCAGCATGTCCTACCTTCGCCGGTTTAACCAATCGCTGGACTCGATCGACAACCCATCGCGAGGTTTCGCCGGCCGGCTTGTTGATATTGAGCAATCCGAAAGGAAGCATTTCACTCATCCTGCACATTGCGGATGGCAAAATCACAGATACAGGCAATTTCGTCGTTCGACTTTTCTTTTAGGTTAACAAACCGCTGCCGCAGCTTATCTGGCTCTCGAACACCGATGGAAGCAAGCGAGCTGAATTTAAAATTGAGCACATCATCCAATTGCTTGTTCGTATTGCGTGCATGTCCAAGAGGATACATGACTAATCCGCTAGAAACTGAGCCGAGTTTCGCATGTTCAATTTCAAGTGTTGTCGGAATACCGTCAGGATATTTGGCGTCGTATACCGCGCCACCGTGGCGAAATTCGATGAGATCGATAAGCTGGCGAGTCCGGGGATTTACAAGTGCTTCATCGTTGTAATCCGTAGGGAGTAACATCAGCTCTTTCCAGCCACATTGCTTCAATTCGAACGCCTTGCGCAACAGTGTGGCAATAATGTAGACCATCGAATGGTCGGCGCTTTGTCGAGTGCGCGGATCGCGTTTAGCAGGATCCCCAATGATGGAAAAAGCCGGTTCGTAAATGGTAATCTGAACCGATTTCAATTGGTCGTGGCCTTCCAGCAACTGCGGATGTTTGGCAAGCAAGTCAATAACACCTTGAATTGCGCCGGCCGATTGATGTTCGTACAATCCCAATTTGAAGTGCATGCCCATCACGGCAAAATCGTCACCCCCAGTGGCCAAGGCCAAATCAAATGGACTGCGCCCTTTCGGCTGTTTTTCGAACAAGCAAAAAATCGCCTCGGGGTTGCGAAAAATATCGGCAGGGCCGACAAATCCGCGCATAGCTCGCTCCGCACTCAATACAGCCACTTCGGTGCTGACAGCCGCCGAGGCACCTTTAGAATCCGAAAGTTGCTTGCCGTGGCGGATGGCGCGAAAAGGAATGTAGTGTGCCACCACCATGCCGATGGCCGACTCAATTTGATCGACAGTTGCTCCGCACATTGCACCATAAATCGCAGCCGAAGCAATGGCGCCATGCACAACGTGATCGATCTTGTACGATTTGAGCGAAAACACCTCTGCCAGGCGGCCACGGATTTCGTCAATCGCCAGCATGCCGCACAATGCCTTCGCTCCACTCAACCCACAATGTTGAGCAGCAGCAATGGCGACAGGATAAAAATCGTTATGGCCAAATTCTCCTGCAGTGTGCCCACGAGCAGGGTCGTAACCAAAGTTGGTGCCATTAGAATCCCATTCGCGCACTGCGGAACTGTTGGCAACGACGGCTTTTTCTGGTTTTACAGCAACGTTTGAACCAAAGCAAAATGCGCCTCGCCGCCTTACTTCCGTTTTATCTTTCGTCCGAGACTGAGACGAGATCGAGTATTCTAAAGCTTCTCGCCGCAGAACTACCGGTGCGTTGCAACCAAGGGTCAACGCCGATACACCGCAGGCTACACTA
>CAZIGP010000140.1:0-265 GCA_964538425.1 uncultured Pirellulales bacterium
TATGCGCATCCTCGTCACCTTCGGTTCAATCGTGCTTGGCGCAACGGCGGCCATGTTTGAACAAGTTTTGCGGAATGTCTTGGCTATAAAATCCGAGAACGACATCACTGTTTAAGGTCATGGCAATGATCGATCAACATCGATGCCATGCAGGGCAAAACAAAACAAACGCTATCGAACTTGGAGAGGAAGTCACGGCTTTTATCGCTCGCACTGCGGGGATGCAAGAACGTGGGTGATCTTGTTATTTTTAACGGGGTGCTAA
>CAZIGP010000140.1:275-562 GCA_964538425.1 uncultured Pirellulales bacterium
TTGGTTATTTAAGGTGATTTGTGATGCGAAACGATGTGCTAATCATTGGTGCGGGCCCCTCGGGGCTATTTGCTGCGGCGGAACTTGCTCGCCATGGGATAAAAACGCGGCTGATTGAACGGGAGTTGGTGCCGCATCGTGAGGCACGCGCTACCGCCATTCAGCCTGGCACTCTGGAGATATTGGCGTCGGTGGGATTGCTGCCGGCTTTTCTTGCTGCGGCGGAGCGGGTTCGCTGTAATCGGCTTTATGGGCCGGGGATGGTGGAGATGGGCTCCATGAGTCTT
>CAZIGP010000140.1:572-2382 GCA_964538425.1 uncultured Pirellulales bacterium
CAAGGACTCGATTGTTCATGCGAGTTTTCGTGCAGCTTGCCACAGTATGAGACACAACGGATTTTGGAAGAGCATTTGGTAGCGCTGGGCGGTGCGATCGAGCGCGGAGTGACGGCAACCAAGGTTGACGTTGATGAGAACGATGTGACCGTCGAGCTGACACATTCGGATGGTAAGGTGGAAACAGTGCAGCCGGAAATTCTTATCGGCGCAGGAGGCGCGCGCAGCGTAACTCGCCATTCGACAAGCGAACCACTGGAAGGAACGACGTACCGCGGACAATTTCTGGTGGCGGATATTGCCATGCCGTCGCCATTACCGCACGAAGAAGCAGGCGTTGTTTGTGGGCCACATGGCTTGCTACTACTTGCACCGTTACCCGGTGGGCGCTGGATTAGTTTTCAAGATTTGGAAGAGGAAGTAGAGACGGTGAGTGCGGAAGAAGTCGCCAACCGCGTAAAATTGCGACTTGATGGAAAATTTCGACCAACCGATATCGCATGGTTTGCGCCGTTTCGAATGCACCGGCGGATTGTGTCGCGGCTGGCACACGGGAAGCGCTATTTAATTGGTGATGCCGCGCATCTTTCCAGCCCGTTTGGGGGCGAGGGACTCAATGCGGGCTTGCACGACGGCTATAACCTGGCTTGGAAATTGGCGCTGGTGCTGCAAGGCGATGCAAGTCAGCCGCTATTGGACGGCTATGCGGTGGAACGCCACATTGCCGATAGCCATGTTCTTGAAGTTTCGGATCAGGTGCACCTTTCGATTGTTGAGATGGCCGATGCGGCCAGGCAATGTCGCGAAATGCACGCTGCCGTGATCGATCCGGCCGCAGCCGCATTGACGCGCAATGCGCGAACAATGATGGATGTTGATTACGCCGGAAGCCCGCTGGTGGTTGACCACGGCTGTGGCCAGGCTGAAGCGAAAGGGCCGCGACCTGGGCAATGGTATGGCGATTGGCCGCAGTTTGGCGGCACGCGGCATCATGTGCTGGTGTTTGGCGACGTCAAGGATTCTCAGTCACTTGCGAAGTTAGAAGGACGCTGGTCGAAGCTGGTGCAAATTGCGCACAATCCGAACGTCGATCCGTACCGCGCCGGGTTGCCGGCGGGAGGCGTGATTTTGGTTCGGCCAGACGGGCACATTGGATTCAGGTTTCCCAATGCGGAAGCAGATGCGTTCAGGGCGCTCGATCGTCATCTGGACTCGTATTTGATTGCGGCACTAGGCGGTAAGCGGTAAGCGGTATGCTGTAGGCGGTGAAAAAGGAAAAACGACGAGTTTTGGAGGCGGACGAAAATGGCTGACTATGTTGGCAGATTTAGTGTTGAAGGGAAGCGGGCTCTTGTGACGGGTGGCTCGCGTGGGCTGGGAGTGGAAATTGCAGCGGTGCTTGCCGATGCTGGAGCTGATGTGGGCATTGTGGGGCGAGATCAACAAGGTTTGGAAGCAACTAAGCGTTCGATCGTGGATAAGGGACGCCGTTGTGTGGCGATAGAAGCAAATTTGCAAACTGTCGAAGGCGTGCGCGCCGCGGGCGCTGCGGCGCTCGAGTTTTTTGGCGCTGTCGATATTTTGGTGAACAATGCAGGGATATTTCATCGTGAGAGCCTGCTTAAAACGACTGTTGAGCACTGGGATGAGACACTCGCCGTCAATCTGCGAGCTCCTTTTTTACTGGCTCAAGCAGTAGCACCCGGAATGATTGAGCAGCGCAGCGGTAAAATCATCAATGTTTCTTCTGTGGCAAGTGTGGTGGGTTGTGAAGGGCATGCCGCCTACAGTGCTTCGAAAGGGGGCATGA
>CAZIGP010000140.1:2392-8817 GCA_964538425.1 uncultured Pirellulales bacterium
CAACGTGATGGCCACCGAGTGGGGACCGTTCAACATTCAGACGAATACAATTGCGCCGTGCATTGTACTCACGGATATGGCAAAGAAAGTTTGGAGTGACGAGGCAAAAAGTGAGCCTGTGAAAGCGAGAATTCCACTGCGTCGATTCGGTGAGCCCGTAGAGATTGCTGACCTTGTGCTTTACCTGGCGTCGCCGGCCTCGAACTTTATCTGCGGACAAGTCATTGTCATTGATGGGGGATATAGTGCGGTGTAGCAGGCAGCGAAGATCAAAAGAAGTAAGGGAATGATGGAAAAACGGTTTTGAAGTGTAGGGGTGTCCAGTTTGTAAAATAAGTGATAAAATTCGGGGTTGCTTCGTTTTGCTCGCTCAACGGATTTGCCGAGCATGGCAGGTCTGGTTTGGGCATACTTACGCGAAATAAGTCTGCAATTTAAATATGCCTGCTCCTGATATTGTCATTCGCGGCGCGCGCGAGCATAACTTGCGCAGCGTCGATGTGGTCTTGCCGCGCAATCAACTTGTTTGTCTTACCGGCGTAAGCGGCAGCGGTAAAAGTTCGTTGGCATTCGACACGCTGTATGCCGAAGGGCAGCGACGGTATATCGAGAGTTTGTCGAGCTTTGCACGGCAATTTCTTGGCCAAATGCCGAAGCCCGAAGTGGATCATATTTCCGGGCTGAGTCCGTCGATTTCTATTTCGCAGAAGACCTCGGGTCAAAATCCGCGTTCGACGGTTGGGACGATTACCGAGATTTACGATTACTTGCGGGTGCTGTTTGCTCGCGTGGGTCTAGGACATTGCCCACAGTGCCGCAGGCCGATCACGGCTCAAAGTCGCGAACAAATTATCGAGCGAATTTTAAAGCTTCCTGAGAAGACGCCGTTTTTGATACTGGCACCGCTTATCCGCGCACAGAAGGGTGAATACAAAGATTTATTTGAGGATTTGCTGAAGCAGGGTTTTGCTCGAGCACGTGTTGACGGCAAAGTGGTGCAACTCAGCGATGATTTAAAGCTTGACCGGCAGATGCGGCATCACATTGAGGTGGTTGTCGATCGGCTGATGGCTGGGCCAAATGTGCGCCCAAGGTTGGCCGAGGCGGTTGAATTGGCGCTGCGGTTGGGATCGGGAGAGCTGGTTGTCGTCGTAGACGACGAAATGCAGAAGGCAGAAGGCAAAAGGGAGAAGGCGGAAGCCAGGGTTCAAGGTTCAAGGTTTGGGATTCAGGAGTCTGACGATGCGGAAGGCACAGAAGATGACGAGATTCCGTACTCCGCACTCCAGACTCCGAACTCGTTCACATTGTCAGCTCATTATGCTTGTACACATTGCGGGCTTAGCTTTTCAGCTTCAATAGTCCGCAGGGGATGTGTAAGCAATGTGACGGGCTGGGGGAGATTTATAGTTTCGATCCTGATCGCCTGGTGCCAAATTCGGAGTTGTCGTTTGCTCAGGGGGCGATTGAACTGGTTGGGCCATGGCGCGACATGGGGCGATGGCGGCGACATATTTATAAGGGGGTTGCCGACACGATGGAGCGAAAGCTCGAGGTCGAGTCGGAAACAATGCTTGAGACGCCGTGGAAAGATCTGGCGCCCGAATTGAAAAATCTTTGGTTGCACGGCACGGGGGATGAGCACATCACATTCACCTGGCGCAGTGGCGCGCATGGCATGAAGTACGGCGGCAAGTTCGAAGGTATCATTCCGCAGTTGCTTAAAAAGTATCGCGACAGCAAAAACAAAATGCATCGTCGGATGCTGGAAAAATTCATGTGTGTGGTGCCATGCGCTGCTTGTCGTGGCGCAAGACTGAATTCGCAAGCATGCAGCGTGATCGTGACGACTAAGAACCCGAGATTTGCCGATCAACCAAACCGTTCGCTACCTGAAGTGTGTTCGTTAGCGGTGAGTGAAGCCGCGGAATTTTTTAGCGAATTGGTATTGGATAACACTGGCCGTAAGATCGCAGACGAGGCTCTAAAAGAAATTCGCGGGCGACTTGGTTTTTTGGTAAATGTAGGCTTGGATTATCTGGCGCTAGACCGCACCGCTCCCACGCTTTCCGGCGGCGAATCGCAACGAATTCGGTTGGCGGGCCAAATTGGCTGTGGCCTTGTCGGCGTGCTTTACATTCTTGACGAACCTTCGATCGGTTTGCATCCGCGAGACAACACCAAGCTGCTCAATACATTGCGGCAACTGCGCGACAAGGGAAATACGGTTGTTGTCGTTGAACATGACGAAGACACGATGCGCGAGGCGGATACGATCATCGACTTTGGCCCTGGGCCTGGCGTGCGTGGTGGAGAAGTTGTGGCAGTTGGGCCACTGGAAAAGATTGCCAAGGCTGAGCGAAGCGTAACGGGAAAGTTTTTAAGTGGCGAGCGAAAGATTGAGGTGCCGGAGAGAAGAAGAGTGGGGAATGGGGAATGGGGAGTGGGGAATAATGGCACTCGTCTAGTACAATCTGGCAGCGTGGTTAGTCGCGCACTCAAAACTAAAAAGAAGTCGAAGAAAACGGAATCTACTCCTCATTCCGCACCGGACACTCCCTATTATCTGCGCATTGTTGGGGCGAAGCATAATAATCTTAAGAATGTTACGGTTGAGATTCCGCTCGGGGCGTTTGTTTGTGTGACGGGGGTGAGTGGCTCCGGTAAAAGCTCCTTGGTCAATGATATTGTGGCCGAAGCATTGAATCGCGATTTGAATGCTGGTGTTGGTAATCCGGGAACTTACGACAAGATTGAAGGCCTTGAGCATCTCGACAAACTGATTGCCATCGATCAATCGCCGATCGGTCGAACGCCGCGATCGAATCCGGCCACTTATATCAAACTGGCCGACGACATTCGTGATTTGTTCACGCGGCTGCCGGAATCGAAAGCTCGCGGTTATAAGCCGGGGCGATTTAGTTTTAACGTGAGCAGCGGACGATGTGAGGCCTGTGAAGGTAACGGCTCCAATCGACTGGAGATGGATTTTCTGGCCGATGTATGGGTGACTTGCCCCGTTTGCAGTGGCCATCGGTTCAATCGTGAAACGCTGCAGGTGCGGTTCAAAGGCAAAAATATTGCGGACGTGCTCGAGATGGATGTGCAGGAAGCGCTCACGCATTTCGAAAACATTCCTGATATTCGCCGCAAGTTGCAAACGCTGCACGATGTCGGGCTGGATTATTTGAAGCTCGGCCAAGCATCGCCCACGCTTTCTGGCGGTGAAGCACAGCGCATTAAATTGGCGCGCGAATTGGTGAAGAAGAGCACCGGCCGCACGTTGTATTTGCTCGACGAGCCCACGACCGGTTTGCATTTTGCCGATATTCAGATGCTGCTGAAAGTGCTGCAAGATTTGGTTGATGCCGGCAACACCGTGTTGGTTGTTGAGCACAACTTGGATGTGATCAAGACGGCCGATTGGATTATTGATTTGGGGCCGGAAGGAGGCGCTGGAGGTGGGCAGATTGTGGCGGTGGGAACGCCGGAGGAAGTCGTTGAGAAAAAGTTAGAAGGCAGAAAGCAGAAGGCAGAAGGCAAAAGCCAAGCTCGCGAAACCGCGGATCAAGTTTCACATACCGCTATTGCACTCGCGCCGATTCTCAATGGTCACGCGCCGTTGTCAGTCAAAAGCACAACAAAAAATGGCGCCGGCAAAAAGAAAACTGCCGCGGCAATTTTTGGGGAGCAGACGATCCGCGTGCGGGGAGCTGCGCAACATAATCTCAAAGGTATTGATGTTGATATTCCTCGCGATCAAGTCACCGTTTGTTGTGGCCTGAGCGGTTCTGGAAAGAGCTCGTTGGCGATGGATACCATTTATGCTGAAGGCCAACGGCGTTATGTCGAAAGCTTGAGTTCGTATGCTCGCCAATTTGTCGGCCAAATGCAAAAGCCCAAGCTTGAGCATATCGAGGGTTTGTCGCCGGCCATTGCGATCGAGCAGAAAAACCTAGGCCACACGCCGCGGTCGACCGTTGGCACAGTGACGGAAATTTACGATTACTTCCGCGTCTTGATGGCTCGGCTTGGCAAGCCTCATTGTCCGGCGTGCGATGTGCCGATCGGCACGCAGTCGTCGGATGAAATCATCGAAAAATTGATGACCGAGACGGATGGGACAAAGTTGTACTTGATGGCTCCGCTGGAAATTCGCGTGGGCGAAAAATATGAAACGCTATGGAATGAAATGCGGGCCAGCGGTTATCAGCGAATGCGGGTTGATGGCAAAAGTTACACGGTGGATGAACCTCCGGAGATCGATCGTCGCCGTAAGCATAACGTTGAAGTGATCGTTGATCGTATTACTGTGCGCCCCGATGCACGCAGCCGGATTGCCGGTAGTGTGGAGACTGCATTGTCGCTGGGCAAAGGCGTATTGAGTGTGGCGTACCCTGTGGAAGATGTTCCTGAAAAGCGCTGGCGCAGCGAAGTGCACAGTCAACACTTTGCGTGTGATCGATGTGGCCGCAGTTTCGAGCCACTTACGCCACACAGCTTTTCTTTCAACAGTCCACTGGGTTGGTGTACCGAATGCGAAGGTTTGGGTACGCAGTTGGGAGCAAATCCGGCAGCGCTGGTGCGCGATCCAAAATTATCTTTGGCTGAAGGAGCCATTGCTTTATGGCCGCAAGCAAGCCGACCCATTTTCAAGGCGATGCTGGCTGCACTATCGGCTCACACCGGCGTGCGGATTGATGTGCCGTATGATCAACTTACAGCACGCGAACGGCGAGTGGTCATGCATGGAGCAGGGGATGATTGGATTGAGGTGCAGGCGAGCAGGGCAGAGGGTAGGAAGCAGAAGGCAGAATCTGCACCGTCGGTCCGGAGATTTCGGTTTCAGTACAAGGGACTTTATCCTGCACTTGAGGAAGCCGCTCGATTGTCAACCGCGATGCGCGGACAGCTTGAGCACTTGGTTGACGATGTTGAATGTTCTGGCTGTGGTGGAAGCCGACTGAATGAATTGGCCGCAGCGGTGCGATTGCGCGAGCGGACGATGGATGAGATTGGTCGCTTGCCGCTAGGGAAGCTGCTAATCGAACTCAAAGAGTGGCAGCCCACAGGCTCGGAAAAGAAAATTGCCGGTGATTTGCTTCGCGAGATTCGTAACCGCGTGCAGTTTTTGGTTGATGTCGGGCTAGAATATCTCACGATAAACCGCTCTGCTCCAACACTTTCTGGCGGGGAAGCACAGCGTATTCGCCTGGCCAGCCAAGTGGGTAGTGGATTATGTGGTGTGCTGTACGTGCTCGATGAACCAACCATTGGTTTGCACCCGCGAGACAATCAACGATTGCTTTCTGCGCTACACAAACTGCGCGATTTGGGCAACACCCTGCTTGTTGTCGAGCATGATCGCGAAGTTGTTGCCAGCGCGGATCAATTGCTCGATTTTGGTCCGGGTGCGGGAGAATTTGGCGGCGAAATTGTTGCGCGCGGCACCCCACAACAAGTGGCAAAAGCTCGCGGTTCGGTTACCGGGCCATATTTAAGCGGGAAGCGCGCGATTGCAGTGCCAACGAATAGAAGAGTACCAAGTGCGGAGCGCGGAGTGCGGAGTGTGGAATCGAAAGGAAAGAAACAGCGTCAACAAAAGAATCAATCCGCGCAGCAAACTTCAAATTCTAAACTTCATTGCCTCGAAATTGTTGGTGCGCGTCACAACAATTTGCGGAATCTTAATGTCAAAATTCCGCTGGGCACATTGACCGCGGTTACAGGTGTAAGCGGTAGCGGCAAAAGTTCTTTGATTGAAGATGTGCTCTATAAGTCGCTGGCACGTACATTGCATCGGACTCGGGAGATTCCTGGTATTCATGATGAAATTCGTGGCATTGAGCAAATCAACAAAGTGATTCAGGTCGATCAGCAGCCGCTCGGCAACACTCCTACGAGCAATCCTGCCACTTATACCGGCGTGTTCGAGCTAATTCGGCAACTCTTCTCTCAGTTGCCCGAAGCTAAGGTGCGAGGTTATCAACCAAGACGATTCAGCTTCAATGCTCCGGGCGGGCGGTGCGAAGATTGCGAAGGCAACGGCGAGAAAAAAATTGAAATGCATTTCTTGCCAGATGTGTGGGTACAATGCGACACGTGTCGAGGCAAGCGATATAACCCTGAAACGCTGGCTGTGGCTTATCATGGCCAATCGATTGCCGATGTTTTGGAAATGTCGTGCGGCCGCGCACTCAAGTTGTTTGAGAATATTCCGAAGATCCGTCGAATTCTACAAACATTATGCGATGTGGGGCTCGATTATTTGCGTCTCGGACAACCGGCTCACACGCTCTCGGGCGGTGAAGCTCAACGTGTGAAATTGGCCGCTGAACTTTCACGGCCTGACACCGGACGCACGCTGTACTTGATGGATGAGCCCACTACCGGATTGCACTTTGATGATATTCGCAAGCTGCTAG
>CAZIGP010000141.1:0-8775 GCA_964538425.1 uncultured Pirellulales bacterium
ACGCCCGAATGACGTGAGATGCGATTGATCAATGATTACATCTCGAAACTCGTCAGTGTTGCCTTCCAGCATGGCATAAATTCGCTCGGCCAGCTTGTTATTCCATTTGTCTCGAATGGCATCTGACGCAATTGGTTCAGGAAGTTGATTGTCTAGCCACTTGATCGCTGAATCGATGCTGCGGTGTCCGAATGTTAACGCATGCAAGATATTTGCTTTGCCGACCATGGCACACCATCCGAAAGGCGTGCGAAATGTGTTGAGCTCAAGTGACATTGTAGCTCTCTTTGCCAGGATTAAGATGTAAGGCCGTTTACGCCGACGTCAAGCTGCAAACGACAGGCCACATTAGGCTTTGACAGGCGATAAGGCTGCATTTTATACTGGCATTGAATACCTGGATAGCATCTTTGTGCCGCTCCTGGCCCCTATGTTTTTGTTCATTGCTGGAGGAGCAACTTCAACATGAATCGCTATAGTGCGCTGGCCGACGATTTCTACGTCAATATGAATCTCAGCACCGAGATGGAGTTGCCCCAACAGCGCGATACTATTTTGCATTACTTCGAGCGCATTCAAAAGACTTTTCCCACGATGCGAAAGTTTTATTGCCGCGACAAGCGAGACTTTGTGTTGGAGGAGGATAAAGATCGTTCACAGTACCGCTGGACGGCTGTAGAAAACCGCCGCCTTTGTTCAGGCCAGGTTAATCCCACCGAGGTCGAAGATGCTTTGCAACAACACCGGCTAGTGTTGGAATTGGCACCGTTTATGCTTTCGGTTAGTCCGCTAGATTGTGAAGCTTTAGATTTGTTATTTGGTTTTGATTTCAGTTATCGTGGGAATCACAACCAATTAGTTGCTGAGGCGCTGGGTTTGAATCCTGCTCTGGAACGCCTGTTGGAAATTCCTGGCACGGGTGTTATTAATTATGAACCTTCGCTTACTTTATCACTTTCAGAAGATTGCCGTATTCAAGTGCGAGTGGGTGTAGAAACCCGTACCAATGCTTACCAAATTCGCACCGGGGAATACACTGAGGAGCAATTAAGCGTTTACGTGACTGCTCGCCAATATGGCAGCCTCGACCCAAACGCCACGTATGTGCAAGCTGTTGATCGGTTGGCTCAAATTTGTGCTGACGTAGTTGAGAACTATGTTGCTGATAGTGTTTTGCAGCCGTTGCAACGAACGATTGCGATGAAATGAGTAGCAGCTCTCGGAAACAGGAATTCTGGGGCTAAAAGCACTCTCGTTTACTTTGGGTTTTTCGTCCTCGATTGCAAAAAGCTCAAATCCTTCCGTTTGCAACGATTTTGCCGGTTTATCTGCTTAGCCAATAATTTTTTCTGTGCAACATAAGCTATGTTGCTCTTGGGTAGATCGCCGGAACTTCGCACGGCGGTTCTTGTCTTTTCTATCCCGCATTTAACCCCGCGACCGAAAGGCCAGTCGTGCTGCTGGAGCATCTGTTCATGCGTTACCGAAAGCAATTGTTTGTTGATCGAAAAGTACAAGGTGCGCTTGTAATTCGCGCCGTTGGCTATTGGTTATTCTGCTTGCTGACGATGTCGCTAGCCCTGTTGCTGTGGCGACTGTGGACTGGGCCCGCTCGACTATTTTATTTGCAATTCGATGAAATGTGGCATTGGTACGGTCCTGCTGCCATTGCTTCATTATTGGTATTGCCGCTAGTAGTGATTGATATTGTGAGGTTGAGTAATCGCTTTGCAGGACCGTTATATCGATTGCGTCGAGAAATGCGCAAGCTTGCGAATGGCGAACCTGTACGAGCGATCAAATTCCGCGACGGCGATTTTTGGATGGAATTCGCCGATGAATTTAATGCAGTTGCAAAACGCCTGGATTTATTAGAAACGAGTGGGAAAAACGAGGATTATAAAGGCCAGGAAGTGGGCGAGAATTCCGAAAAACACAAGTCGTTGCTAGCCGTGGGGAGCGTTTGAGTAATAGACTTGATTAAATTTTACCCAAGTTACTTCCATAATTGCCGATCCAGCATGCGATAATTCACTGCTTCGTGTAAATGTGTGGAATTGACATGTTCGCATTGTTCTAAGTCGGCGATTGTGCGGGCCACTCGCAGCACTTTGTCGTGAGCGCGAGCGGAGAGACCAAGATCCGACATCGTCGTTCTCAATAAATTCATGCCAGCTTCATCGAGTTGACAAAACTGTCGAATCTGCCTGTTGCTCATGTGAGCGTTTGTTCGAGTGCTCGTGCCTGCAAATCGCCGGCGTTGACTTTCTCGGGCCGTTGTAACATTCTCACGCATTTGGGCACTACTGGTGCCTGTCGTTGTTGCAGAGAGCTCTTTATAAGGTACCGCCGGCACTTCAATTTGTAAGTCGAGTCGATCGAGTAATGGGCCGCTAATTTTTCCCATATAACGCTCCACTTGCGGTACCGTACAGTGGCATTCGCGACGTGGATCATTTCGATAACCGCATGGGCATGGATTCAGTGCGGCGATTAGCATTATATTGGCTGGAAAGGTGTTTGCCGAAAGAGCGCGACTAATAGTGACTGTGCCGTCCTCCAGCGGTTGACGCAATACTTCAAGTGTGGAGCGATTAAATTCAGGCAATTCATCCAGGAATAAAACGCCATTGTGTGAAAGTGAAATTTCACCTGGTGTAGGTACTGTTCCGCCACCAACAAGGCCTGCATTTGATATTGTATGGTGAGGAGACCTATATGGTCGAGTCGCCAGTAGTGGTTGCCCGGGTTTAAGCAAACCCATGGCTGAATAAATGCGTGTGGTTTCAATTGACTCTGCAGCAGTAAGCTCTGGTAAAATCGTGGGGACTCGTTTGGCTAACATTGTCTTGCCAGAACCAGGTGGACCTACCATTAGAAGGTTGTGAGATCCAGCAGCGGCGATTGTGATGGCCCGCTTTGCCATTTCTTGTCCACGCACGTCGGCGAAGTCGATTTCGTACGTTGCGTACTGCCGAAACCATTCTTCTAATCGTGGTGGTGTGGGGTCGATATCGATTTCGCCTGCATAGAATGCTACTGCTTGTGCTAGGCTAGAAACTGGAATCACTTCGATTTGCTCCACAACTGCAGCTTCTGCTGCGCTCTCGGAAGGAACTACCAGCCCACGAAGCTTTTTTTGCTTGGCAGCTGCCATCGCCATGCTTAGTGCGCCTTTTGTGGGGCGAGTTACTCCATCTAAAGCCAATTCACCTACCACCGCATATTTATCAAATCGATCCGATGTAATTTGCCCACTACCAGCAAGCATTCCTAAAGTAATTGGCAAATCAAACGAAGCGGCATTTTTAGGTAGCTCGGCAGGGGCGAGACTTCTGCGCTGAAGCATTGAAAATGACGTTTGGTCCAGCCGAAATCGCCAAATTCCAGGGCGAATGGTGGAAGGATAACCTGTCAAAGGCCCGTAGAGCCGCGCAGGAGACGTATCGTCGGCGTCGGGAGGCAAAGTCGAGGATTCACGGCAGAACGCAAGAGAGAGGCTCCTGACGGCCTTCCAAAACGGCAACGAGCAAGGTGTCGCCGTTATGGCCCGCACCCGGCAAACCGGAATAGCGCGTTTCTACCAGTCTTTGCCGCGCCAAAGTAGACTGAAAGGTATGACCCCAGAAGAACAAGCTGAACTCGAAATCAACGTCGCCGCCGACCCGGACAACGGGCCGATCTACATCGCAGCCGTGGATCGTGTTGGGCGGCAAGAACGAGCGTCGGAATGGCCGGGGGTTGTGGCTGTAATCGTCGTTGCGGCCCTAATTTGCTGGCTCATTCTACGGATTTAATAGAAGCTGTAGGCTGAGTTCCATGTTTTGGGGCTGCCACTGATCTTACTCCTCCGTACAAAATCCAACATATTCCTGCGCTAACGCGAACATCGCCTGCTTGCCGAGAGCCACGGGAAATGTCCTTTCTGGTTGTGCTATCACTTCCCGTTCACTTTGGCGGCTTACCACAGCAAATATCTCTGGCGCGGACAATTCCGCCACAAATACTTCTGGATTGACCAAACTGTATCGCGTTGCGAACCAGCAGGCAGCACTCAGTGACGTTGACCATGATAGGCCGCGCGTCCTACGATGTTTGCCCTTCCCGCTGACTCCACGAAAAACTCCGATCGGAAACGGCCAATGCTCAATAATGTCCGGCTCACCTGCTTCCCACAATCGAGTGCGGCTACAGGAACGAAAAACTTCCGCTAGCTCGTCGCAATCAATTTTGTGATGATTTCCTTCGACGCCAACGAAAGCATCAAGGAGCCGCCGCTCAAATTCGCCAGCGGCTTCTAATCGGGCGCGATCGCCTAGAACTTCGATCAAGGTGGGTTGAGTCATTCAGGTGAGTTTTCCCCTGCACGCGAAACCAGTCAAGACGACTTTGAGCGAGCGCAAAATCAACGGCTAACAATTGTTCCAGTATTTGGCGTCAGGCGCGGAACCCGACCGAGAAATCAACATCGCCGCCGACATTGCGATAATAGTGCATCCTCGGCGGCGAGATCGAGGGTCGGAATGGCCCGGCGTTGTAGCTGCGATTGTCATTGATGCTTTCATTTGTTGACTAATCTTGCGCCTAACCCATAACCGATATTGCAAATCGCGTGCAACCGGTTTCAAAACCCCGGCTGCGTCATTCGTAGCCGGGGCTTTTTGTTTGCAAACTGCTATTGTGGTTTATTCGGCGGTTGCGCGAAAATGCGTCTCCGGGGTAAATCCTAGCGAGTGAGGTAGATCATGGCGGTGGTCATTCCACGAATGCGGGCAACGCTGAACGGCTGTGAAATCCTCGTTCAGCAAGATACAGGCGGGGCGGTTGCCTACGTTAAGGAGGTTTGGAAACGGCACGGTTGGCAAGCAGGCGGCGAACCGACCGATAGCATTTACAGTTGGCTTACCGTGGACGGGCCAAGTATTGCCGATTGTCGAGCAAAGTTAGAAACGGATACCGGGCTGGATTTTTCAAAGTGTGAAATGGTGACGAAGATTCAGACTGTCGCCAACCAGGAAAACCCGTTCAATTCAAAAGTTATCGTTCACGGCGAAGAATTTATCGTCTACGGCAATCAAGTTGGGCAGGATTGGGTAGTCGCAGCGACATACAAAGGCTACCCCCTAAGCAAGAAGAGCAGGCACTTTTCGGACGCTGTTCGGCAATGGAAAGAAGCAGCCGAACTTATTGGGGATACGTGAGGCTCTTCGATCCGACGAGGGCTACGATTCGTCTAGTACGGATAGTGAATAGAAAAGAGATGGCTCGGCCTCCTTTGGACTTCTGCTTCGAGTCTTCTTCTGTCTTAATTGCTTGTGGAACAGCGCTCCCATTCCGAAGTTGCAATGCGCACGTATTCTGTCTCCGGTAAAATGTTGTCCGACAAGTCATTCGCCCCACCGAGGATCACGAAGCACACCTTATTGGTGAGCTGCCGCACCTGAGCGTCTTGCCGAGCCTCGATCTTCGATGGTTCCAATCCGATGGCCGCCTCATAGGCGTCCTCTTCCTCTAACGGCAGTGCCACGAGATCAGCACCATCCAAGTTCATTCGGCCTACCGCACCGACTCGGAGCAAATCGTGGCGTTGCCATCGTTCGATCTCGGTTACATCTGCGCCGAGGCTCTTGGCCTCTTCGATTTTGGCAGCTATCTCGCGCAGTCCGTCGATCTTGGCCTTGAAGATAACCTCGTCGGTCAGCCCCTCGACGAAGACTTCCCGTAAACCGTAGTTCTTTATCAAGTATTGCAGAATCTCGATTTGCTGTGCCTGAACTCGCTCGACTTGCATCATTAGCTCGTCGTGGTCGCCATCGTAATCTTCGGGGGAAACGTAGTGCCAATCGAGCAGATGGATGATGCGGCGAGTTGGTTCGTTCGATCCGAACCGTTGGACATCGACCACGTGAGGCAGATCGCGAAAGGAGCTAGTAGCCAGATCGTGGGAGTTGCAGCCTGCCGTCAGTAGCATGGCAAGAATGAGAACCCTATTCTTCATGTGTGGCGGCATACCAAATCGAAAGAATCACACCAATTATGCCAGCGGCTAACATTCCACCAAGCGTCCACCATCTTAATCCGTCGATCTGTTCTTTCCTAATGCAGATCACGGCAATGGCAATAACGCCAGTCAGCGCAATCGAACCGCACACGATGGCTAGCCGATAGGCGGGCCGGAGGTTCGGAAACCAATCAAACGTATCGGGAATCCGCTCGATCACGTCAGGCAGCCAGTCTTTGAGCATAAAATGTTGGAAAGTTTGATAGCTGTTCTTTACAATGACGCCCACTATGTACCGCCTTTTGGTTGCCACGTTGCTGCTGTTAGTCACTTCCCAGGCCCACGCTTGGAGCGAAGCCGGGCATCGCATTACCGGCTCCATCGCCTTTCGACAGTTGACGCCGGATCAACAAGCACAAATTGTCGCCATCTTGAAGCAGCATCCGCGATTTGCGGAAGACTTTAAGGCAAAGATGCCGGATGGTCTCGACGACAAAGAGCAAAACGAGTTCATGTTTCAGCAAACGGCTGTCTGGCCCGACATTGCACGTGGATTCAAGGGCGAGAACAAGAAGTACCATCACTCGACGTGGCACTACATCAACTTACCAATGTTCTTGACCAACGAAGATCGAAAGCTGTCGCCGAATGTCAATGTGTCGCTGGACCCGCCTGACAAACAGCAAGAGGAAATGAACGTCGTGCAGACGATCCGCTTCGCACGGCGGGCGCTGGCTGATCGAAGTGTGCCAGACGCCAAAAAGGCGATCTGGCTTTGTTGGCTGTTCCATTGCGTCGGCGACCTTCACCAGCCGCTACATTCGACGGCGTTGTTCTCGACAAAACACTTTCCCGAAGGCGACCGTGGCGGAAATTCGGTCAAGACCGAGCAAAAGAAGAATCTGCACGCCCTTTGGGATCAATTCTTAGGCAACAAGGCACAGTACCGAACGGCCCGCAATAAGGCGATTGTGTTTGTCAATCAACAAGCCGCAATCGGGCAGGCAGCGGTCAAGAAATTGGACGAGAAAGCGTGGCTCGACGAGAGCTTCGCGATAGCTGACACCGCTGTCTACGACAACGAGGTTCGCGGACACCTGCGGGTCGATGGCGAGTTGCCGGAGTTGAAGCTTACCGAACGGTATTTGGAAGAAGGCGGACGAATTGCGGAGAGGCGGGTGATCGAGGCAGGGTTTCGGTTGGGAGCGGTACTCGGAACTTTGCCGAATTGACACGTCCCACTGAATCCCGCTAACTATACTGCTGGCAGTGATTTTTCTCGAAGAAAATCCAGCTATGACTTGCGATTGCCCGGCGAAGTATTTTGGCCGTCAGTGCTCTGGTTCCGGCCCTGGGGTACGTTGGTCAAGCACTATTGACTGCTGAGCGAATTTTCGACTTGAATAGGTGCGAAGGCGGAACTCGCTACTCTCTCGAACGGTCGTCCCCGTCGTCCACCGGCAACAGACCGGCCGCAACCGAGCACTCTCGCTCAAAGCTTCCATCATTCACCTGTTTGAGCAAGAACCGAATGGACTTTGCGTTCGCCCCTTCAAACATGAGCGTGCCAATCGCGGCGATCCAATCTTCGCGGGGCATATCCAATTCACTCCCAAATCGAAGCTGGTGATCCTTCCACATCTTGTACAGCGTGGGGATCGTCGGTCCATCGTCATCCTCAATCGTGGCGATGCCCGTTAGCTCCTCGGCGATTCGTTTTGTGATCCTGAGTTTCATTGCTTCGACAGTATCTGAATCATCGTCCCAGTTTACCCTTGGTCACTATCCTTAGAACGCGAAGTGCCGTCAACGCCATCGCCCGACCACGGCGCTCGAAATCAATCGTCATACTCACGTCTATTGAGTGGTGAGGCTTTGGAAACGGTGAAGCGGTTGGTCGCCTGCCCAAGCAATGCCTCGGAGAACAAGGATTTTGAATAAGGGGTCGTCGAACGTCGCGCTATAGTGGCCGATGACGCTGGCCCAAACTCGGCCGCGACCCGGTTGATAGGTCCAAAGCATCGGCCATTCCTTGTCATCTTCGATTGCAGTGGCAAGGACGCTTACCTTCTGGTGATCGCCGATCATCGGCCAATAGGTCTCATCGTGCAGCGTGAGTCTCGAAAAGCCGGAAATCAACGGAGACGCATTCTTCTCGGAAAATCGTAACTCCAGCGGGCCATGTCGATACTTCGTCCGTTTGGGTTGGGCGGCGAGTCCCCAACGATTTGCCAGCGTTTCTGGATTGCTGTCGGCAATGAGGGCTGCGTGAAGCACGACAGCGCCGCCGCCTCGCGCCAAGAATTGATCGAGTTGCTCCAAACGCTGGGCCGACCAATCGTGGTTCCAAAAGTAGAACACCAGAACGTCGGAATCGCGCCATTGTTCGGCTGACGGCCAATCGTTTGCATTTTCCACGGTGACGCCCTTCGCCGCTCGAAGCAGCTTCGTCCAACTCCTCTGCCAAGCTGGATAGTCATGTTCCCCGCGACCATGATCCTGCTTGCTGGCCACGAGTGTAACGACGATGGGCTTGTGGTCGAGTTTTTCACCCGGCACCGGAAGAGATTTCAAAACGGCCCCTATTTCTTCGGCAGATCGTCGTGGAAAGGCAAGTTTCTGAGGCTTGGCCACCGGCGCAGCCATCAGATACGCAAGCAAATCCTGGATTTCCGACTCCTTCAATTGGTCAACGAGTCCCTTTGGCATCATCGAAGTCGCCTGGGGCGATATTTGTTCGATGGAGTCGATGGATGCCGTTGTTTGCTTCGCTT
>CAZIGP010000142.1:0-8772 GCA_964538425.1 uncultured Pirellulales bacterium
AACTTATACCGGCGCAACTGAAATCGGCAATTACATCCCGTTCAACCATCCTACTGCTTTGTTCGCCTAGCAATCCCACGGGCAGCGTTTATACGCCAGAAGAATTGGGCGCGCTAGCCGATGTGGTGATCGAGAAAAACTTGACGGTAGTCAGCGACGAAATCTACGAACAGCTTATTTATGGCAACCACCGTTTTGTAAGTTTTCCCACAGTTCGACCTGGTTTACAGGAACGTACCATCGTAATCAACGGCGTAAGTAAGTCGTACGCGATGACTGGCTGGCGAATTGGTTGGACGCTGTCGCCCGCGAACATCGCCAAAGCGATGGGGGATTTGCAAAGCCAAGAAACTTCAAACCCCTGCAGCATCAGTCAATATGCTGCCATTGCGGCGCTCGAAGGCCCGCAGCAATGTGTGGCGGACATGCTACGCGAATTTGCCAAACGTCGTGATTTTGTCAAAGCTCGCTTGGCCAAGATTTCTGGCTTGAGTTGCCCAGAAATGGGCGGGGCGTTTTACGCCTTCGTTAATATCAAACAGCATTTAGGGAAAACTTATGCCGGCGTCCAATGTGCCAATTCTGCTCAGTGGTGTCTAACGCTCTTGGAACAGCAGCAAGTGGCTACGGTAATGGGATCTGCCTTTGGTGCTGAAGGCTATATGCGAATTTCTTATGCCACATCGCTAGCAGATTTGGAAGCAGGACTCGATCGCATTGCGGCATTTATTGCCTCGGCAAAATAAGATGAATGACAACCAATATCGCCTTCGGGAGGCAAATCTCTTCGCTGGCCGAATTGGGTGCTTTCCCTGGGGATAAATTTTGCCGCACTTTCAGACCAAAGGTTGCGTAATAACGAAGGCAGAGAGCCGGGCTTTCATTAAGCCAGGGATTTGTGCTAGGTTGGCCGCCAGTTGGCATTCCGCGGTCTAAAATAGGATGTAGCTCGTTCCTACAGGTACCTCTTTCCTACAAATGGAATATTGACTGCCGTGAAAATCGTTCTAGCCACCAGTGAAGCTGTTCCCTTTGCCAAGACCGGCGGACTGGCCGACGTCTGCGGTGCCCTGCCGGTGGAATTGGCACGGCTAGGGCATCAGGTAACGGTTATCATGCCTGGTTATCGTTCGATTCAAGCGGCTGGCATGTCGATTGAATCCACGGGAGTGCAGCTTTCGATTCCGATTGGCCGTAAGTCGGTGACAGGGCGGTTGTTGCTGAGCCATCTTCCCGGCAGCGATGTACCGGTTTATTTTGTCGATCAGCCCGACTATTACGATCGGCCTGACCTCTATCAATCCTCTGGCCGTGATTACCCTGATAATTGCGAGCGATTCGTCTTTTTCAGTCGAGCGGTGCTGGAAGCGGTACGACAGTTGGATCTTGAGACCGACATCCTGCACTGCAACGATTGGCAAACCGGTTTGGTGCCGGCATACCACAAAATCGAGTATCGCGCCGTACCACAGTTGGAACGAGCGGCATCTTTGATTACGGTTCATAATCTTGCTTATCAAGGCACGTTCTGGCACTGGGACATGTTGCTGACCGGGCTCGACTGGAAGTACTTCAACTGGCAGCAGATGGAATTTTTCGGCCAGTTAAACCTGATGAAAACGGGTTTAGTATTTTCCGATGCCATCAACACCGTCAGTCCTCGCTATGCGGAAGAAATTCAATCGGCGCCGCTCGGCAGTGGATTAGAAGGTGTCTTACAGCAAAAACGAAATATTCTTTCCGGCATTATCAACGGAGTGGATTATTCACAGTGGAATCCGGAAACCGATTCGCATTTGCCTGCGAACTATGGACCTAAAAACGTCCGTGAAGGCAAAATGCAATGCAAAGCAGCATTACAACAGGAATTTGGCTTGCCGCGAGACAATGGCGGTGCGCCACTCATTGCATTCGTCGGCCGATTGAGCGAACAAAAAGGCATCGATTTAATCGTGCCGGTCATTCAGGAATGGGTGCAATCGAGCAACGCCCAATGGGTTGTTCTTGGCACCGGCGATGCAAAATATCAGGAGCAACTACTTACTTTGTCGCAGCGGCATCCGATGAAAGTCGGCGCCAAATTTGAATTTTCAGAACGCCTGGCGCACCTGATCGAAGCAGGCGCTGACATGTTCATGATGCCCAGCCGGTTTGAACCCTGCGGACTGAGCCAGCTTTACAGCTTGAAGTACGGCACGGTGCCGGTGGTGCGTGCCACAGGCGGTTTGGCGGATACCGTCGTGAATACAACGGATGAAACCTTTGCAGCAGGCACAGCTACAGGTTTTAGTTTCCACGATTACAGTTCATTCGCACTATCGGAGACACTTCGACGAGCAGTTGCGGCATTCGGTCGACCAGAGGACTGGACAAAGCTGATTGCAAATGACATGAAGCAAGATTGGTCGTGGTCACGCAGTGCGCGGGAGTATGTCACGTTATACGAACGCACTTTGACAAGCGCGCGGCGCGGCCAACTGGTCAAGGTTTGATCGCCTCCTAGTAGGGATATTCTAACTACGATTCGATGGGTGAAGCTCACTCCCATCCACCGGTGATGCTATTGTTGGCGGCATTCAGTCGTCACAATGATGCACTCGCGTGGGCTCATAATGCTTGCCACGCTGCTTGGGGAGAGCTTGCTTTTGTCAGCCCAGCATTTGATTTTTCAGAAACTGATTATTATCGGGCCAGCATGGGCGAAGGCCTGAAGAAACAGTTCTTCACTTTTCAGAAGTTTGTTGACCCGGCAAAATTGGTTGATTTTAAACTGCAGACAAACCAATGGGAGATGGAATACGCGGCACTCGGACGGCATGCGGAATCTCGTCCGTTGAATCTCGATCCAGGCTATCTGACACTAGCAAAATTGGTGCTCGCTTCAACCAAAGATCACTCTCATCGCTTGTATTTAGGACGTGGAATTCATGCAGAAATCACGCTGACATATCGTAGCGGCGGTTGGCAACCTCATGAGTGGACATACCCTGATTATCGCCGTGCTGACTTTCAAGAATTTTTTACGCAGTGTCGGGAAGAGTTTAAGCGACGACGATAAGTTTTTAAGCGGATTATCTTTATCGCCTGAGATGAGTTTAGTTTGGGTTCTTGAGCTGCTAGAATGAGCTGAATATCTTCATAATTTTTACTTTGTTTTATTAATTCAATGCGCCACTGGATTCTGATTTTGCTCGCCATTTTATTTGGCTTGGCACTCGGCCTAGGAACTACGGTAATTGAATTAGGGGCGTCACCAAGTGGCACCGTCTCTCGCGATCTGTTACTCAATAGCGGCACGCCAGCCATCGATCTTGCTGGGCCACATGCGGTGGTTGAGCAAACTACTTTTGACTTCGGTTCGATGGAACGTGGAGTCATCAAATCACATATTTTCACAGTAAAGAACACCGGCGCCAAACCGCTTACGTTGGAAAAGGGAAGCGTCTCGTGTGGCCTCTGCATTGTTGGTGTGATTTTTAGTAAATCATCATTGTCGCCAGAGGAATCAGCCGAAGTAACGGTTAATTGGAAGGCAAACTCGATGGGGCCGTTCCGTCACAGCGCCGATGTACTGACAAACGACTCATCACGCCCGCAAATCCAATTTGTAATCACGGGCAAAGTGATGAATTCGTTCCGAGTTAGTCCCGAAGAATTGGTATTTAGCGGCGCTTCAGCAACCGGAAGTGTTACCGCAGAACTGCGAATTTATTCGTACCGCGGCCCCGACATTGATGTGACGGAGAAAAAATTTCACGAGCAGGATACCGCCGATAAATTTGAAATGCGTGTCGAAAAATTGTCGGCCGAACAGTTGAAGGAAGATCCGGACGCCGAAAGCGGCATTGCAGTATTTGTTTCGACGAAACCGGGTTTGACCGTCGGTCGAATTAAGCAGCATCTAGAACTAACGCTCGGGTTGCCGGGCAATCCGGTGGTGGACGTGCCTATCAATGGCAATGTCGTTAGCGATGTACAAGTGCTTGGCGATGCTCGCAACTGGGATTCCGAGACGGGGATCTTGAGTTTGGGCACCATCAGTCGGCGCGAAGGCGCCAAGGTAGAACTTTGGCTACAGGCGCGCGGTTCTCATGCCAAAGACCTGCAGCCGACATTGCTCTCGGCCAAACCAGATCAATTAAAAGTATCGTTTGGCCAGCGGCAAGAAATCGCTGGCGGTCGGCTGGTGAAAGTACCTTTGATTGTCGAAGTTCCCGCTGGATCGCGTCCAGGAGTTTATCTGGGCAACAAACAAGGCGAAATGGGCGAGATTCTAATTAATACCGGACATCCTGAGGCAAAAACACTACGTCTGCCAGTCCGTTTTGCTGTTGGAGATTAGGCAGGAGTGCTGTTTGTTCTAGCCATGGAAATACATTCCCCCTACGATTGAGAAAAGGGTAGCTCCATCGATCAATTGTCTGCAACTTAAATAAGGATGCGACTTGTGCGTCATTTTTCCTCATGGATGATCTTAGGCACATTGGCCGTACTCTTGATGATTGCCGGGTACAGCAAATCGGCCGATAGCTCGTCGGCGAATAATTCTCACGCTGCGAAAGGCCAGCCACTTTTTCAAAATTGGCCAAAGCCAAAAGTGGCCTTGGTGCTTACAGGTTCACAAGACGGCTATATCGAACCATGCGGTTGCTCAGGCAAGGAAAATCAAAAAGGAGGCTTAAGCCGACGCGATAGTTTTTTGAAGTCGCTCCTCGATCAACAATGGCCTATTGTGCCATTCGATGTCGGCGGCATTGTGAAACGATTCGGTAAGCAATCGGAATTAAAGTATCAGGCGATGGTTGATGGCCTGAAAACGATGGGATACAAGGCGATCGGATTTGGTCCAGGAGATTTAAGGCTCTCGGCAGCTGAAGTGGTCGCAATCGTTGCGCCAGTTGGAGATCAACCCACACCCTTTGTGTCGGCTAACGTCGGTTTGTTCGAATTTAATGACAGTATTGTGCCTAGCTTTCAGATTATTGAAGCGGGCGGAAAGAAAATCGGCGTAACCAGTATTGTTGGCGATGAATATCGCCGGTCGGTCAACGATCGTGATATTCAATTCAAGCCGGCGGAAAAAGCAATTGTCGAGGTGCTGCCAAAGCTACAGGCAGCGAAATGCGATTTGTTAGTATTACTTTCTCATGCAAGTCGCGCGGAATCCGAATCGCTTGCAAAAAAATTTCCGCAATTTGCAGTGGTTGTCAGCGCCGGCGGGGCTGATGAACCGCCGGCTGAGGCAGCCATCGTACCCGGCACTAAAACACAGTTGATTGAAGTAGGACATAAAGGTATGTATGCCATCGTGCTCGGATTATACGACGATCCTTCGCAAACTCGTTATCAGCGAGTGCCACTCGATGCACGTTTCGTCGATTCCAAACGAATGATTCAGATCATGGCCGCATACCAAGATCAGCTTAAGCAATTGGGCCTGGAAGGATTGGGATTAAAACCTGCCAAGCACGTGAGCGGTGAGACGTTTGTCGGGTCACAAGTGTGTGGAGATTGTCACACCAAAGCGTACGCGATTTGGAAAGATACGCCTCATGCACACGCCTTGGATACGCTGGCAAATCTTGATCCCTCGCGGCAGTTTGACCCTGAGTGTTTAAGCTGCCACGTCACCGGCTGGGAGCCTCAGAAGTATTTTCCGTTTATCGGCGGCTATTTAAACGCTGGCAAAACGCCTCTGCTGGCAGGCAATGGCTGCGAAAACTGCCATGGGCCAGGGTCCGCTCATGTGGGTGCCGAGACGGGTGAAATGAAAGCTTCGGAGGCCGACATTGAACGCTTCCGCGATGAAATGCGATTGTCGCTCGCCACACAAGAGGGTCGCCGCAAAGCAATCGACAACTGCTTACAATGCCATGACATCGACAACAGCATCGGCTTTAAAAACGGTGACGCATTCGACGAATATTGGCAAAAAGTTAAACACAGCGGAAAAGACTAGAAATTGCGGTTGCAAACTGCTACCCCGCAATTTGCGCCATTGCTTCATCCGGAATATTGAAATTCGCGGCGACGCTTTGCACATCGTCGTGGTTGTCGAGTTGCTCCATGAGCTTCAAGACCTTCCGAGCAGTATCAGGATCTTCGACGTTGACCGTGTTGGTAGGAATGCGAGCGAGCTGACTCGATTCAGATTCCAATCCTGCCGCTTTAAGTGCATCGCCAACAGCGGCAAAAAGCGTGGCATCGCAGGTGACTTCGAATTTGCCATCAACTTGTTTTACGTCATCGGCGCCGGCTTCTAAGGCGATTTCCATTAATTGATCTTCCCCGACTTTATCGCCGCCGAGAATGAATACGCCTTTACGTTCGAACATCCAAGCGACACAGTTCGTAGCGCCAAGTTTGCCGTCATTCAGTTCGAAGATTTTGCGAATTTCCGGTGCGGTGCGGTTGCGATTGTCGGTAAGAATTTCACACATCACCGCCACGCCACCGGCGCCATAACCTTCATAGATTGATTCTTCCAGATTGCCACTTTGCGATTCGCCGGTACCGGCCTTGATGGCGCGCGAAATATTATCGTTAGGCATACTGACGGCACGAGCAGCATCAATGGCATATCGCAGCCGAAGGTTGGAGTCGGGATCGCCGCCTCCCATTTTTGCGGCCACAATGATGGCTTTGGCGAGCTTGCTCCAGACTTTGCCGCGTTTATTATCGATAACCGCTTTCTTGCGAGCGATGTTTGCCCAATGGGAATGGCCAGCCATAGAAACACACCTTAAAGATTAATTTTCGTTTTTTGATTGCGAATCGAGCTTTTGCTCAACGGCTTTTATTTTGTCGATTTCTTTATCACGTTGAAAGGCCTCGATTGATTGCTTCCAAGCCGACTGTGCATCGGCGGCACGACCAAGTTTTTCATAAATATCACCCAAGTGGTCGAGCACCGTTGCATCAGGTTCTTCGCCGTCATTTTTTTGTAAGTCGATTGCTTTTTGCAACTCGACTTGAGCTTCGGCAAACCGCCCTAATCGAAACAATGACCAGCCCAAGCTATCACGAAATGCCGCATTTTCAGGTTCGCTGGCTACCGCCAATTGGATCATCCGATGAGCGCGTTTTAGATGTTGATTCTCATCTGCCCAAAGATAACCCAAATCATTATTCGCGCCTGCATCTTCCGGAAATTCGTCCAGCACTTGTTCCAAGTACTCAATGGCTTGTGGAAAATCATGTTGCAAAACACAAAGATTCGACAAGATAATTTTGGCTTGTTGTACTGACTCGCGGGCACCGTCTGTGGTGAAATCGGCATCGAACTTTTCAACAAATTCTTTGTAGGCTTTCTTAGCCTCGGCGTGACGTTTTGCATGATACAAAATCCACGCTGGGCGGCTGAGAAACGCTGGATCGTCGGGCTTTTTTTCCGCGGCATGTTTGGCAGCTTCTAAAGCTTCGTCTGACTTGCCCTGCATCTCCAGCGCACCTGCCAAATAAAAATAAAACGCCGGGTTATCCTCGGGTAAAACGCTTTCATCTACACCACGTTGAAAGACGACGGCTGCACGGTCGTACTTGCCCGCAACAAATAAGTCCAATCCCCAAGCCATTAATAGTCCAGAGGCAGCTTTTGGATCGGCCTTCATTGCAAGATTCATCAGCGATTCGGCGTCATCCCAACGCTTTGCTTCGGAAGCCAGTAGCGCAGCAGCTCGCAGTGTTGCAGCATCGCTAGGCTTTGCTTCACGATGCTGATTTTTAGCTATAGAAAGAACTTCTGAAAGCAAATTTTCGTTTCGGAGAATCGCTTTAAGTTTTTCTTCCAACATCGATAGTGAGCCGGAATTTTCTACAACCTTTCCTAGCAGTTTTAGTAATTCCTCGGCATCGTTGTTTTGGCAATAAATTTTCGAAAGAGATTGAAACGCTTCCGCCGTAGGCCGTTCATTAATCGATAACTCCAATAACTTAGCGGCTTCCTTCCATTGTGCGGCTTTGCGATATTCTTCTCCTAAATAAAAAGCCAAAGCTGAATTATTTGATTGCGATTGATGCAAAGCTTCCAATTTGGGAATCAATTGATCGGCTTGATTCAATTCTTTCAGTGCGCCGGCTAGAACTTCATAAGAGATAACAGTCTTTGAAGACTTTTTCGCATCGAAGTATTTTTTTAGCTCGTCGAGCGCTGCCTGGGGTTTCCCCGTAGCAAGTTCCACACGGGCAGTATTTAGTGATTGTGTGGCAATATCCGCATTTTGTTTGTGCAGTAGCTCAAAAGCCTGGCGAGCCTCATTCGGCTGTTTGACCTCAAGAAAAACGGCGCCCATTAATTCGTAGATTTCGCCATTTTCACCGGCCAGCGCTTTCTGCGTTTTTGTATCGAGCTCGTATTTCTTCGGGTTTTCTAGCGCAGCTAGTACTTGGCTGAATGCAGCGGCCGAGTCGGCATACTTCCCAGAAAGGAAGCTAAGCCGGCCGATTTCCATTTGTACGATGACGGTTGTGAGCGATGGTTTTTCTCCAGCAAGCAATTGCTGAACTTGGCGATAAATTTTCAATGCGCCCGACCAATCGCCCGATTGGGCCAAGTACTCTGCAGCGGCTCGCAATAACAAAGGATCAGAAATCGCGGTGTCATCAAGATGTTCTGCCAAATATCGAATAGCGATGTCACGGCGCTCCAGGCTAAAAGCCAGCGGCAGCATTTCACGCAAGATAGGTTTGGCGTTGGAAGAATATCTTAACGCCCGTTGATAGCGCCTGAGAGCCTCGGCAAAATTCTCTCGTCGCTCAAGCATTCGCCCGGCA
>CAZIGP010000143.1:0-4541 GCA_964538425.1 uncultured Pirellulales bacterium
CGATCGATGGGCGTCGATTCCAGCGGAACATTCTCCGGTATCTGAATTTCGTAGCGACGTCGCATTTTTGCTATCACGGCTGCGTACGTTTGATTGTCGAAGCTTGAATGGTTGCGATACATCATGCCTCCGCCGCCATACATTTCCGCGTCGAACATGAAACCTTTGATCGACGGATGGGTAAGCGACATTCGAGCGGCCAGCTTCGCAGGTTCTAGCAACTGGCCCAACCAATACTTTTCCTCCAACGGCGCGGGCGCTTCAGACGCTCCGAATCGTTCGTATCGGGTATAACCCCCGACGTACGCCCGTTGATACGGCCCCAACTTCATGAGCTTGGCATGATCGATCTCAAAAAAACCCTCCATAATGTAAAGATCGATCCCAAATCGCTCGGCCATTTGCGCAAAGTTGCAAAATCGCTCGAGCGTATTCAACGGATGCTTGGGCGCGTATTGCGCGTTTAGGCCGTTCATACGCACACGCCCCTCAGCGTCTAGCGAGAACTCGCCCAATGCAGACCATCGCGCGGGATAAAGCATTGCGTTCAAACCACTCTCGGCATGATGTTGCAACATTTCCTCCGCTCGATCCGGCAACGCGCCCTCTTTTCCTTCCCAACTCATTCGCATGAACTGAGTTCGCGGCGCAGAACTTTGGTCGTTGGTCTCTCCAAGGGAGGCCGAAAGAAACAAAAAACACAAACCGCAAAATGCTAACGCTGTTGTTATTATTTTCCTTGTGAAGTCCATTTTGTTTTCCAAAAGAAGTATGCACATGAGATAGATTGCTTGAAAGCGTTTCGTTTCCGCGGCGATTAGCGCAGTTCAAAATTCAAAATATGAGGATCCGCGGAGTCTGCCGGCACGGTGGCTTTCAATCCGCTTGTCTTGGGATCGGCAAACTTTTCCGGCACAAGATACTGCACGTTGCGATCCATAAATGTGCCGGTGTAGGAGCGTACGGATACAGCGTATTCGCCCGGCAACGCGCCCACTTTCCCAGGAAACGCCCGCAATTCGAAGGATCCGTCTTTGGAAAGGTTTCCAACGGCGGGACGTAACACTTCCTTATTCGCCGATTCCTGAGGGGCGAAGTGAATCGTTCCTTGTGAGACTGGCTCCCCGCGATACGTTACTTTGCCACGAACAATGGTCACCCGTGGGCCGGAGTCGGCGCAACCTCCCATCACGAGGATTGTGCAAAGAATACAGAGATAGCCAAAGCGAAGATTCATAAAGCAAAGGATGATGACCGGCGACGAACCAGCAGCAACAGCGCTGTGATGATTGCTGCGGTACTCGCGGTGTCTGGCTCAGGAACCGTGTAGGGTACGGGAATAATTTCGAGATAGTTCAGATGAAAGCCATTGTTCGTGCCGGTACTCGCAATGTTGAGCTGGCCATCTGTCAGGTAGATCAAAGCGCGATCAAGAAACAGAAACTCAGGCAGCTCGCCCCCGCCAACAAGGCTGACTTGTCCAAAGCCGGCGCCGCGATCGAGCGGAATAGGCAGTGTATTGAAGGTATCGCCGTCGTTCTGTAACAAGAACAGAGGCGCATCGTCGGGCGAGACAACGCCGTCAAACCCATACACCGTTCCCTCAATTTCAAAGCGTTCCGTGCTGTTGAAGGCCGGATCTCCAGCGACAAGCGTGATCATGTAAAGCCCGTTGGGCAGATCAACGACGAACTGACTGTTCTTATTGCCGAGGCTGACAAAATCAAGCACACGGGAGTCGTTGGTCAATGCCGTCGAGCGTCGTCGCGAAAACCGTTCGGCAGATTCATTCACAATGCCGTAGCCCTGCTGCGGGCTGTAGAGCGTGTTTTCATCGACATGAATATAGCCGGTCGAAGGCGAATCCTCCGGCCGTTCAAAGTCGAAACGCAGCACGGTCGTATTCGTGCTCGGCGAGGTTTGCAGGTGAATGTCGTGAAAATTGGCGCCGAGCGTCGCCGCGTGGCCCGCGACATACGGGTTGATGATCGTCAAATCACCGCTGATCTTGCCTACGCCTTTTTGTTGGGCCTGCGATGTCGCCAGTAAGTAAGAGCGAGGCTTCGCATCTTCGATCGATACATTCTTTAAGGTGACGTTGCCGATCGAAGGAGTAGCCGACGGCTTGTCGGCATGAACCACGATCGGATTGTTCAGCCCTAATGCCCGATCTGCGCTGTCAGGATTCGCTGCTGCATCGACAAGCCGATAGTCCTGGATGGTTACCGCCACCTTGTCTTCACTCGAACGGTCCGAGATCTGAATCCCAGGTCCGTCGGTGCCGATGATCGCGCCGTTTTGGAACGTCACGGCTCCGGTTCGTCCTCTTATTCCGCCGAGTCCGTAGTCGGCCACAAGAATACCGCTTCGTCCTCCAGCAATCGTGACATTATCCACCACGATGTCGACGGGTTTAGACTCGTCCGTCAGGTTGGCGAGAAACACTTGGATGCCTGCCCCGGCATTATTCATGATCATGCTGTTGCGGATCGTGATGTTGGTCAACTGCTCCGTGGCGCCGTCAGGTTCGAAATCAATGCCGGCCTGTGGCGAAGTGCCCCCAGTGTTGCGGATTACAGTTTGGTTGACCGTCAAACCGTCCACGCTCGTCACGCTCATGCCTTGCCGGTGGTTATTGTCAAGCAGTACGTCCTCAATGACGACGTTGGAGCTAGCCCTGCCATCGAAGCCAGGGCCGATGTAGATGCCGTCGCCTCCGCTGTCATGAATTGTCAGGCCACGAACAGTGACATCGTGTCCGCCACGGAAGCTTAGCGCGTGCCGGAACTCGGATGGATTGTAAAGGTCTGGGTTCTGGTAGTCCTCTTTCCACATGCGTATCGATGCCCCGTAGCCCGTGAAAGAGATATTCGTGCTGTCGAAGACGGCGAACAGATTCCCCGCTTGATCCTTGAACGAGCCTCGCAGCGCCTGAGCCTCGACGCCAGGCTCGAAGACCAGTTCCAGGTCGCTTCGATTGCGAATGGACACCTGCTTTCGCAGCACCCAAGGCGAGCCGATGTCGCGAAAGACGATGCGATCCGTTGCAACATTGTTGACCGCTGCTTGGATCGCGTCGTAAGGGTCGGCCGGGTTGTAAAGCGGATGCTCGTCGATGTAAACGGTGGATGCTCGGGTATGTCCTGCCCCGAGCAATATGGCCACAAACAAGAGCGTGAAAATGCAACCAAACGTCGGCAAACGATCTATTGGGTAAACCGTGACCAATACTCTGTCGGACATCATGCGGCTTCCAGATTTCGTTATGGCAGAGCGAATACAAAGGATGCTTAAAACCCGGCCACCGATTGACCATCGCTTTTGTCACCTAAATATTGATACAGCCGATAGTCGATGTTTTCCGACAAAAATCGCACGCTGCCGTCGGAAAGAGCAGCGTTGAAGCCACCAGAGTGTTCGCTCATAAAACCGCCCATTTGCGCATAGCACTCGGCGATCCTTTGCGTCGGAGACTTAGGGCAATTGGTGTAGATGCGATGATAGTTCGGCGGTGGATTCGTACTGGCCACGTTCATGCAGCCAGAAAAATACATCATAAAAGTGCTGTAGATAGGCAGTGTTTCGCCCAGTAACAGCGTTTTGCTCGTTCCGTCAGTGCAATCTTTGAAGCGATAGGCTAACGGACCGCCAGCAAACATACCGGGCGCTCCGGCCGATCCCATGCCTTTGTACCAGCGCTGGGAGCCCCCTCGTTCACTTTTGCAATTACAACCGTTGCAACTGCTGTCTAATGGAATGGTGCAAAGGTTCATTTCCAGCGGCCCGCCGCTGGGTGGATACGATTGCCCGAGCGATAAGGTTCCTGCACCACCTGGCAGATAGTTAACTTCGCGAGCGTTGTCCATCATTCCGCCATCTGGATCGGTAGGACAAACCAGCAGCGGATCATAAAAGTTAATGAGTATGGTCCGATTCGGTTCCCAGTGATTCGGCACCTTGAAGTCGAGTCGATCGTATTCGGGTTGATGCTCGAAATAAGGAAACAAAAACTCAACCCATGTATGGCACTTTGCGATATCGCTCGTCCACGGAGTAAACGGCGGGGGCTTACAATCGGCCCCCACCGGCAGAATGCGCTTCGCGGAATGGTAATTGTGAAGCGCCAGCGCCAATTGTTTCAAATTGTTGGCGCATTTGCTGCGACGAGCTGCTTCGCGAGCAGCCTGAACCGCCGGCAACAGCAAGGCGATCAAAATGCCGATGATGGCGATGACTACTAGTAGCTCGACAATCGTAAATCCCCGCTGTCGCATGCCACGCATATCTTTCTCCGCAGACTTGCTCTGTGTTGTTCGTAACTGTTGACGTTTTTAACGTCGTAGTGGAATTACCAAAAATTCCGAGAGTCTCAAGGTTCTTGTCATCTCGCGAAGTTCTGGCAAGTTCCACTACGACGGTTCCACCTGAAGCAAATATACCATCAACATTCATGCTGATTGTATTTCCAGGAGCAGAAGATATTGCTACAGAAACTGTATTAGTTAAGTCATTATATACAAGCCCATTGCTAGGGTTGAAAA
>CAZIGP010000143.1:4551-5796 GCA_964538425.1 uncultured Pirellulales bacterium
ATCACTTGCTGAATTTCGGCACGTGCCGACGGAGTGCCAGGCACACACCAACACCTAGAACGCTAAGAATAAACGTCCCTGGTTCTGGTACGCTTTGTATATCAATGTAGTTTAGGTTGAATCCATTGGAGCCGCTGAATCCATCGCTGACGAAATTCATCTGGCCATCAGTAAGGGTAATCTTCTGCTGCGACAGCATGAGGAATTTGCCTTGCCCTACAGACACCTTGCCAAAAGCTGCGTTTTCGCTCGCAATAAATGGTACCTGGTTAAAAGCACCGGATCCGTCGGTTACTAACTTAACAACGTTTGCACCCGCTGGGGTTACGGTTGCACCGCCTCCATGAAGTAAACCATAGGTGACCCCTTCGATTTGCAGACGCTCAACGCTGGCGAAGTCTGGGTCGCCCAAGACGGCGGTCACAAAATAGTCGCCGTTCGGCAAGTCCACCATGAATTCACCGCCGCCGCTGGTAGGAAATTTGACGAACCCTCGCACTCGGCGGTCGGTGGTAAAGCCTGTTCCGCGGAACCTGGATTCTCCACCAGCTACCGCTAGAGCGTTTAGCCCATAGCCTAACCCAGGACTATACGCAGTGGTGTGATCGACGTGGATATAACCAACTTCAGGAGTTTCTACCGGCGTTTGGAAATCAAAATTGAGCGTAATCGCTTGGGTTACTTTCGTCGTTCCCAGGATGACGGCGCCCGTCAAGATGACACACGCGATGAAACATACCTTTCTCATCAGATCCTCCTTCTTTCAAGTTGTAAAAGTCATTGCTCTCGAGAAGCCAATGCAACGCACATCGGATTTCGGGTCATGCTAGTGCTCTTCGCCATTCCTAATGCTCTGCCTCTGCTGCGGAAAATCTTCTTCAAGGTCCGATGCGGCAACCGCTGCAATCCCATACATGCTGCCCGGTCCTTGGTCGCTGCTCATTCCCAGGTCATACGTGCCACGAGGCACGGTCCGCTTCCAGATCGCATACGGATAAATTGCAGGATTATCCGTCCTGCCTTCGTGCTGTAACCCAACGACTTCGCCGGTATCGATAAAATCGCGGCTTAGCCATGCGGGCGGAGTCATGCGCTTGTCGAATAAAACAAATAAGTGGGCGGTGCGAGAGATATCTAATCGAACTTGAAGATTGCCTGTCCGTTTGTCTCCATTTCGCGTCATGACGTAATCAGCGCCGCAGAGCATCGCCGGCACTTCCCTTCCCTCGAAACCAATCCAACGGT
>CAZIGP010000143.1:5806-8670 GCA_964538425.1 uncultured Pirellulales bacterium
ACCGCAAACCGTTGGGAACGACTTTATAAGGTGGGCCACTATTTACGTGAGCCGCCGAGAGCACCTGAGCGGTTTGTGCATGGAATAACTGCCTGAAACGATCGATTGAAGCAGAAAGCTTGGCCACATCGGTCTTGCGATTGACGAACCGCGCGGCTTCGGATTGCTTCAGTTCCACGCGTTGAGGTTTCCCCTGCTCCGATGTTTCGAACTCGGCAATAACTTCACCGCGGAACACATGCACTTCGGCTGCACCACCGTTGTCTACTTCCAAGGCAAATTCAGTCCCCAGATCCGTTACCAATACATTGGCCGTTTGAATCGAAAAACCGCTGGCTTCCTGGGGCACCTCGGCAGTCAGGCGACCATATTTGAGCTCTGCATGGCTGGACGACTCTACGATAAAATGAGTAGGTCCTTCTAAAAGCACCTTTGCGCCGCTTTCGAACGTGACTTCGACCAAACCGCTCGCCAGCTTGAGTCGCTCTCCTTGTTTCAAGAATTGGAAAGGACCAGGGGCCGTCAAAGGATCAGACCATTGGACGTCGCGCAATGCAGTTAGCCTGGCGACAAAGTTGACAGCAGGTGGTGAGTCGTTAGGCGCGACGTGGCCACGCGTACCAGGAAGCTGCAAATCGCCGAGTGCAATAAAAATGCCTAGCACGCAGAGTACGACCAGAATAATGCTCAACGGTACGGGACGGAACATGAGCTTCGTGCTGCTTTGCCAGGATTGAGCACCTGCCGATAGCAACGAGATGAAACGCTTTGCTAGGCTGTCTGCATTTAATGCACTCAACAATCCTTGGGATGGTAAGCTGGGATCAACCAGCGGGTTGCCTTCGTCTACGATAGTCGGCAGAAATGGTGCAGGGATGGATGGCGGCTGAGCGGGATCGCCGTTGCCCGAAGCGTTGAGTCCGACGCTTTCATCATTCAAGTCAACGAGATTAGTCAAGGTTGCTCGCAAGTCGTCCAGCACTGCGCGGTCACTCAAGCCCATGGCTGTCTCTCGCAGCGACTGGTGCATATCGAGAAAACGGACGTAGAACTTTTGCGCCTCGGCGTCGCCGTCTAGCAAGGCCGCCAAGCGCATGAACGCCTCGGTGTGCAATGTTTCATTGCATAATAGCCCGACCAACTCATGCAGCTCGGCAGATTTTTCTGGCGACAAACTCATCGTGCCTGCCTTTCCCAATCCAACTTGGCGATAGTGGAATTCCGAAAATTCCACCATGCCTCATACGTGCCTTCAACGGTTTGATTGTTTTGTGTAGTAACTCAACATCCACCTGCCTTCAATGCCAGCTCGATGCACTCGTACAGTGCTCGTCGAATGCGAACTAACGCTTTGTAGAGCGTGTTGACTGGCCGATTCAGCCGCGCGGCCGCGTCTTTAACAGTCGTCGATTCCGATCCATAACAATGCTCAACAATTTTCTGATCAACCGGCCGTAGCTTGGCGACACAGTGTTGCAGTGCCTCGCGGCGTAACTCAAGCTCGTCAGAAAGTGCTTGCCGCACATCGGCAAGTGAGCTGAGTAACCCATCAGAAAAATGCAATTTGTCGCGACTGTGAATGCGCAGATAGTTCTGAACTTCCAACTTCGCAATCTGGCAGGCCCAAGCTCCAAAATTGGTGCCTTGTTGATACAAATCGAACTTTCGCCACAGGATAATACTGGTACGCTGAAATAAGTCGTCGCATTCGCTACGATTTGGTAGCAGTGTCAACAAAAATCCACGAATGAAGGACTCGTGTTGTGAAAACAATCGCACGAACGCCTCAGTGCGATCGGCCTCTTCGCTGCTAGCCTGTGATGTAAATTCTGACAAGCGATTGATTTGGATCATTGCCAACCAGAAAGTATTCGCAACAAGAACTTCCCTAATTACAAACTAACGTACAGCAAATGAAAAATCGGTATCAGAAATCGCCAAAACGGGCAAATTTGCCCATTTAGTTGTCGATTTTTCGGATCAAAGGAACACTGGAAAGGCAATCATTAAAGGAATGCGTCTATCCTGCCTGCGTGTCTATGCCTTTCGTGCTTAAGAAATTTGCGTATATAGGCTGTGTATCAGCGATTTCCTCTCTGCGTCTTTCTGCGGCGCTAAGACTCCCAATTCCTGCCCCACGCTTCCTTGACTAATACTGTACATTTGCTATAATAACGCGAAGTTCTTTGAAAATTCGGAATAACAACAAGCGGCCAGCAATGAGTCCGTGGCGATCGCTGCTGCGCGGGTGTTTGCCCGTCTCCTGCCCAAACCTGATCATCCAGCACCGAGTACACAGCATCTGACTAAAAGCTAATGGCTAAAAGCTAAGATCTACCGCTCTTAACCCTTTTTTCCTTTTGCATTTTCAATGGGAAGCAAGAAAAACACTCGGCAATTACCGCGTCAGTTGAATGCCCAGCAGAGCAAATTTCCAGAGCCACCGGAAATCAGCCGGAAATGAGTGGCTTCATTTTCTGCGTTTCCCTCGAACAAAACGCGTTTTTTCAGAACCCTCATTTCCACGCACTTTTTTTTCGCGTCATCAGAAACACCAAAAACCCGAATTTTCATTAACCGGAGCGTAACACGCTCCGGAAAATAGCCAGTCCGCTCCTCAATACAAATAGAGTATCCCAAAGGAACAACAAGTCCCCCACAAACCCCGGGTGGCACGCTCTGAGCCTGCGAAGGGCGTGGCTGAACTGAATGCATTCCCCACTCCACATTTGCATCCAACACCCCCGAACCCTTTTACTGCCATCCACCGCCAGAATCTGTCCGAAACCTCAAAAACTGCGACACCATTTCGGACAGGTTCGACCACCCCTAAATCAATTTCCCTCGAACAAAACGACGTTTTT
>CAZIGP010000144.1:0-2658 GCA_964538425.1 uncultured Pirellulales bacterium
TTGCTCTGCGGAAAGGCCGGTTCCTTGATAAAGGTTTGTGAGCATGAAATACTGCTCTTGCCTGTCGTCTCGAAAAAAACCAATCAAGCCATCTTTACCGAGTCCGAGGTTTGCAGACTGCGAAAAATCAACACTTACGCTGGTGAGATGGGAGTCGCCGCCAGAACCTGTTGACCATCTGGTCATACCGCTTGGAGTCGAATTGGTCGTCGAGCCAAAGGTCGTAGCATGACGCCCAGCGATAAACCGGACCGCTGTGCTCGTGAGAAAACGTAAGGAGGTTCCCAGATGGGAAGCCTCCGCGTTGATCGATGCTGCATTATAATAAAGCGGAGTGGGGTTGTTGTTCGCGTCGAGCAGACCACCTTGGTCATTGACGGCCGAGACATAAGTGAAATATGAAATTCCCGTGAAGCCGTAAGTCAGCGAGGAGAAGACCTGCATTCGCAGCTCAGACGCACTAGGCATCCGAACGCCTGAAGCTGAATCCGCGTAGGATTGAACGAAGGTCCAATACGGGATATTTGCCTGTAGGGCAACGGATCGAATTGTTTCCAGGTTGCTAAAATACAGGCCTGATACGCCCGACGTTCCGAGAAACGGATAGACATCAAACATCAGCACGTCTGGCTTAACGATGTTGACAAAATCCTGAGTATACTGGGTGTAGCTGTACGATCCTGGCGGTGTTCCACCGTATAACTGGCTGCTAGAGGCACCCATGGGAAACGCGTTGGCGTAAACAAGCAGGTTAGGATGACTCTGCCGGAAGTCGTCGACGAGGGCTGCCGCCGCCGGCATCTGGGAGCGGTTTGGCTCATCCCAAGCGAGTACTGCCTCAGCTCCCGGAGCTTGCTGACTAAATTGCTCGAATCGCTGAAGGGCCGTATTCACTGGCAGGTAAGGAACAACAGTTTGAAAATGCCAAGGCAGGCCAGCCTGACTGGCAGCGATCGGTATCTGCGAATCGCCCTGCCAGAACAGCACACTTCCCAAACCTGCAGCACGATATTCCAGTGCATCAAAGTCCTGAGAAAGCTCAAGCGTTAGCCCCATCAAGGTCAAGGGATGCGACCGCACCCATTGCTTTCCAAAATCGGCGGGACGGGCTGTCTGCCCATAAACCTTCTGGAATGAAAAATCGAGTGTCCCAACAATAAGACAAACCACGAAAGGGAAAATTTGTCGGAATCGAATCATCGAAAAGCTCTTTTCAAGAAAAAGGAAAGCACGAAATACAAAACATAGTTGTTGATAAATATGCTCTCGCCGAGATTTGCTGCCTCAGAAGGACATGAGATTCCGAAAGCGGTTTATGAGAGCAGCGCTGGGATGATGTTGGCATTGGTGATCGCTACATCTGTTAAGCTACCCTCACGGCCTTCATGGGGGTATGTGAGCAGTCGATGGTCGAGCCCCAGCGCTCGCAACAGCGTGGCATGGAGATCGTGAACGGTAAGCACCTTGTCAACCGCTTTGTAGCCAAAGTCGTCTGTGCCACCGTGGCAATAACCGCGCTTAAAGCCGCCACCAGCAAGCCAAATTGAATTGGCATGGCGATTGTGATCGCGACCGTCTTTACCTTGTGAAATTGGCAAGCGCCCAAACTCGCCACCCCACATCACGATCGTGCGATCTAAGAGGCCGCGCTGCTTGAGGTCTTTCACGAGCGCGACGCTGGGCTGGTCGGTCTTCGCGCACAGGTTTTTCAGCGACTCGGCATTTTTGCTGTGAGTGTCCCAGGGCTGGCCAGCGAGAAACAATTGCACGAAGCGCACACCGCGCTCGACGAGGCGGCGGGCGATGAGACAGCGCGTGCCGTACTCGGCAGTTGCAGGATTATCCAAGCCGTACATGCTTCGCGTCGCCGCGGTTTCTTGGGAGAGATCAAGTGCCTCCGGGACAGCAGTTTGCATCCGCGCTGCGATCTCAAAATTGCGGATCCTCGCTTCGAGCTCTGTGTTGCCGGGGTATTGTCGTAGGTGCTCGTCGTTGAGTTTTTCGAGGAATTTAAGCTGTTCGGCGCGCGCTCCACTGGTAACGTCCGCAGGTGTCATCAAATTCGGCAATGCAGCCTTGCCAGGCCGGAACGCCGTGCCTTGATATGCGGCGGGGAGCCAGCCTGCACTCCAATTTCGCACATTATCCACAGGCATTCCGCCGGGATCAGCCAGCACCACATACGCGGGCAAATTTCGATTCGCTGAGCCCAGCGCGTAAGTCACCCAAGAACCCCACGTCGGGTAGCCTGCTTGAGATTTGCCGCTGTGAATGAGGCGCAAAGCCGATTCGTGATCGACCGATTCGGTGGTCAACGAGCGAATGAGTGTGAGGTCGTCCGCGATCTCGGCCGTGCGCGGCAATAGTTCGCTCAGCTCGATGCCCGATTGGCCGCGCGGCTTGAATTTGAACGGCGAGGCCAGGACGTTTCCTTTTTGATTGACGAAGTGAATTTCCAAATCGCCTTCGTAGGGTTGACCGTCGCGCTTGTTGAGTTCTGGCTTTGGATCGAACAAATCGAGGTGACTGGGGCCGCCGTGCTGGAATAGGAAGATGACGGACTTGTCGCGGAGGGGGAGCTTGGCGGAACGGGCAGTGGCCTTCGCCGCCAGCAGGTCGGCGAGGGTGAGACCGCCCAGCGAAAGGCCGCCGACGCGC
>CAZIGP010000144.1:2668-3833 GCA_964538425.1 uncultured Pirellulales bacterium
CACAGCATCGGCTGTTGATTGGACGTGCGGAAACGCCGAAGAAGCGTGCGCCGTCCCAGCGGTGCTCGCATGACAAGTGTGTTCGCGGTTCAGCAAATGCGCGAGTGCTATTGTGCCAAGTGCTCCGGTCGTGCGGCCTAGGAACGCGCGACGGCTGCGGAGGAATTGATTGTCGTATTGCATGTTAGCGGTATTTGGCTGAAGGCCTTCCATCAATCGATGTAAAGAAACGCATTACTGGAAAGCAACATTTGGCAAAAATCGATCCACGCGAGCCGATCGGCATCCGGTCGATTGGGATATTGCAGCGGCTGTGCGGCCAAGAACTCTTTGGCTACAGCCAATTCCGCGTCCGTCGGCGAATGTGCGTATGCCAAGACGAAAGCGCGCCGGATTTGAGCGCTTGTCTCTGAATTTGAGTCGTCCGCAATGCGCGCAGCCATAACGGTCGCCCGCGCTCGTATAAACGACGAGTTAAGCTGTTTGAGCGACTGTAATGGAACAGTCGTCGGTGCGCGCCGCGTACAGCTAAATACGATCGATGGTGCGTCGAACACTTCCAAAATGCCGGCCACTTGCGTCCGACGCTGCTGCAAATAAATACTACGGCGATACGCACCGCGTGTATTTTCATCGACGATCACATCACCTTCCTCATTCTGCTTCGTGGGGACATAGGGTCCGCCCTCGCAAAGATCGAGTTCCCCGCTGGCAGCCAGCATTGCGTCGCGAATTGATTCGGCATCCAGTCTCTGTAGGGGAAAATGAGCGAGTAGGTGATTTTCGGGATCAATCTGCTGCGCCTCTTGGCTGGGAATACCCGTCTGTTGGTAAGCGGCCGAGTTTACAATGAGCTTGTGAATTGATTTTGCACTACAACCGGCTCGCACAAACTCGGTTGCCAAATATTCGAGCAGCTCCGGATGCGTGGGTGTAGCGCCGGAATAGCCGAGATTGTCCGACGTGGCGACGATGCCAACTCCAAAATGATGCTGCCAAAAGCGATTTACCGTGACACGTGCATGCAGCGCTGCAGCGCGACCTTCCGGTCGCATCAGCCAGTTGGCAAAGCGAGATCGGCGGCCGGTCGAGTTTTCATTTTCAACTTTTGACGACAGACTCGCATTACAGCCGCTATCCGCCAGCACAGTGGGCCCTGCAGCTC
>CAZIGP010000144.1:3843-8657 GCA_964538425.1 uncultured Pirellulales bacterium
ATAATCGCCTCGCTCCAGGAGGAAGACCTCAGGATCCTCTGGCGACAAGTCCGTTACGACGGCGATTCGCGACGGCTTATCTGCTTTCTGAGAATCCAGCTTATTGACGTCCGCATCCAATGTTTCACGCTCTTTGCGGTGCAGCTCGGTCAATTCCCTGCGCGTGGCGACTGCTTCTGGTGACGAGTCGCTCGCTTCAATTACGACGTTGTCCACAAGGAAACTGCGGCCGCAGCAGTATTCGAAGCCAAATCCGCCATCCGGCAGGTCGTCGGCCAACACAGGCAGCGTGCCGTCCTCAACAACCCCGTCAACGATTTGTGCCAACACGAACTTGCCTTCGCCCTGGTTGGTAATTCGCACACCGTAATTGCGGCCCGGCTTATAACCGTTAGTTCCGATTTGTCCGCGCCGATTGCTGTCGCTGCCAGGATAGTCAACATGAACCGTCGCTTTGCCCTCTGCGGCGCCATCGATCAGGACATTGCCGCCGGTCGTGCCGCGAGCGTCATTGAAGTCGCGCAAGGCCAAGAAGTAACCCACGTACGGCGCTTCCTCTTTGCCCGCCAGCAGGTCGAAGGTGACTTGAATCCAAGCCCCAGTTTCGTTGGGCGTCCAATCGAAGATTTGGCGGGTCGAAAACGCTCGATCGCCGTCATCGCGCGACTCGACAATCCGGAGCTGTCCCTGATTAATCTGTGCTCCAGGCGCGGCGGGCGAGTCGATGTGGACGGCAGGCTGACCGGCGGGCGCTTCATCGCCAGGGACGACGTTGGTCCAAAGTTCGGCAAGCTTATATTCGACATTGTCGAACCGATCTTGAAACACGACTTGCCCACGCTCCCGGTGCTGGCTCAGCCAAAGCCGAAATTGCTCGCGGCGCGAGGCAATTTGCTGGTCGATTTGTTGGACGTTGGCTTTCCAGGCGGCGATTTCCGCGGCAGAAGCAGCGAAGATTTCACGCTGTTTGGGCTTGACCCATTTCTCGACATTAAAGGCAGGGTAGATAATCGCTTGCAACGAATAGTAATCGCGCTGCGTAAAAGGCTCAAATTTATGGTCGTGGCATTTGGCACACTGCACGGTTATCCCCAGCAGTGACGCGCCCATGATTTGCATGGTTCCTTCCAAGACAGCAAATTTGTCTGTCCGTAGCTCATCGGGATTGCCGTCGCTGCCGTCTGTGCCATCAGGGCTGTTTCGCAAGTAATGCGTCGCTTCGAGCAATTCGACCATGTCGGGCGTCACATTGCCGCCGATTTTGTAACCTGCCAACTCGTCGCCGGCGAGTTGTTCTCGGATGAACTGGTCCCACGGCTTGTCGGCATTCATCGAGCGAATCACATAATCGCGGAATCGATAGGCCTGGGGCCGGTCGGTGTCAGAGCCGAAGTAGCCGTTGCTGTCAGCATAGCCAGCTGCATCGAGCCAGTACTTTCCATAGCGCTCCCCATAACGCGACGATGCCAAGTAGCGCTCCACCATTTGCTCATACGCGGTGTTGCTTTTGTCGCTTACGAATTGTTCGATTTCTTGCGGCGTCGGCGGTAAACCCGTGAGGTCGAACGCGACGCGGCGGATCAGGGTGCGCCGATTGGCTGGAGGCCCGATGGTCAAACCGCGTGATTCGAGTTTGGCTTGAATAAAGCGATCGATTGACGTGCGGATTCGCGACGCATCCCGCACCATAGGAAGCGACGGCAGACAAAGTTTCTGAAACGCCCAATGTTCATCTCCTTCGGGCTTTGCCGAGACTTGCTCCGGCAAGCCCGGAGTGCCCGCGGCAATCCAGCGGCGGAGCTGGTCTTTTTCTTCGACTGGCAGCGGTGCGTCTTCTGGCATTTCGTCAGCAGCTACGCGTTGCCAGAGGATGCTATCGTCTGGCTTTCCAGGAACAACGACCTTGCCATTCTCACCGCCGCGCGCGATTCCTGGTGGCAACGCGAGGTTTAATTTGCCTTTCATTTCTGCCGGACCATGACACCGGACGCAACGATTCTTCAAGAGCGGCATGATGTCTCGCTGAAAATCAGGCGAATCTGCACCTGCCACCCGCACGGCAAGTATTCCAGTCGCGATCAACATCGAAATTAAGAAAGTCGCTCTCATTTCCTTCACCAGAATATGACGAAGCTCAACGCAATGCCGAACGTGATCACGGCCAAGCCAAACACTACCGGAATCGCATTGCTGCGGGTGTCTTCGGGCAGCGAATTTCCTACCGGTGCGGCAGAGATCTGGCTTTGACGGAGCCACCCCGATTCTTCCAGCCGCAATCGACCGCCGCGGGGCGTCCATCCCAGGGCAACAGACACTAGTAGCATTGTGCCGGCCGTGATCGCTACGCTCACCGGATAAGCGGCGTAGCTATTCATCATGACAGCAGGCATCAATACAAAACCGTGATCCAGCGCCACTCTTTCAGCCACCATGCGCCAAATGCCGTAACACATTCCTACGAGCAGGCCAATCGTTCCACTGCGCCGATGGACCGGCGTGAAAATCCCCATCAAGAATACTGTGAGCAGCGGGGCGACAAAGGCCGACACTAGGTTCAAATAGAACATCATCATGCCCTGCTTGAGCAGGAACGGTACGTAGAAGAACGACCCCAGAACAATCAGAACCGTCAACCATCGCCCAGCGACTAAATAGTGCCGGTCGTCCCGATTTCGCGCAAACAGCCGAGCGTAGATGTCGCGCGTCACCAGCGCCGACATGGCCGCCCCCATCCCGGCATAGGTCGAGATTGCAGCCGCCAGAAGGCCGGCAATGACGATGCCTTTGAATCCGATCGCGGTAAAATCGCGCACCAAAATCGGATAGACAGCATCGGCCGTTTGTTGGAGTGATTCGTGGACGGGCAGCGCAGTGCGCGTTGGAAACAAGGCCCTGCCCATTATGCCCATCATCAGATTTAGAAACGTAATGCCGATCAGCAGTGCGCCGGCTACGACCACCGACATCTTCATGTCCCAGATGCTGCGTGCGGCAAAAAGACGCATTGATTGTTCATGATTGACAATTGAGTAGGCCATCCCGACAAGGATAAAGCTCACACATGCGAGCCATGCGGGCGTGCGCCGCGTTATTTGGTGATGTTCGCGATCGTACTCACCACCGAGCAATAAGCGGCGAACAATTGTCGATTCGTCAGCGTCGCGTACCGAGGTGATCTCAAGTTTGTCGCCGCCGACATGAAGCAGTCGTCCAGGAAGCGTCTCCTCACCTGTGGCGAGCTTGGCTTCAAGACCCGCCCAACCACCGACTTGATTCCAAACTACAAAGAATAGGACTAAACTCGCGGCAATCATCACGGCGCTTTGCGCGGCATCGGTCCAAGCCACTGAGCCAGAGCCACCCCAGATCGTATAGCTTAGCGCCCCCAATATCACGACCGCAACAAGCCACCAAGCCGCATCGCCTAATCCACCGACGACAGCAAAAGTTAGAAACAGCGTCGTCGAAATGTTCGCCATCACCATGGTGCGATATTGCACCTGCACCAAACTGCTCAGAACGCGGGCGGTCGGCCCGAATCGAGCTTCCAAATACTCAGAATTCGTGTACATGCCGGCTTTGTACATCGGCACCGCGACGAAGTGGGCCAAGATCACCCATCCTGCCACAGTGCCCACCCAGTTCGTGACAAAGTAACTGATTCCAAGCGAATAAACCCCGCCGGAATCTGCAACGATATCGCTCGAGTCGATGGCCGTGGCAAAAGCAGACAGGCCGACCGCCCACCACGGGATAGTCCGGCCACCAAGAAACCAATCGTTTGTTGTTTTCGCTTGCTTCGTCCTCGTCAGCGCATGGATAATGATTGCTGCATTAATCAGTCCAACCAATGCCCAATCAATTGCGCTCATCGAAATCTACAGTTCTGCAGTGTCTGGAAGACCAAAATTTTTTATACTTGCCGAGCTTCAAGAGGCTGGATGCTTGTACCATGGGTATGTGCATGGCCGTTCGACTCGACGCGAAGTGATCCGCCCGATTCAGCTACTAGATGAGCTTGGATAAACTCTTCGTTGAGTGTTACACCAAGCCCAGGTCTATCCGGCACTGTAATCCAACCGTTTTCAGCCTGTACGCGCTCGTGTGTCAATTGATGGCGAAGCGGTGAATCGTCGACGGAGTCTTCGAATAAAAACGCATCGCGGCAGGTCGAAAGCCAGTGCAAGCTGGCCGCGACGGTCACCGGGCTCGTGTAGCAGTGGTTGCACAGCCGGGCGCCGATTTCTTGCACGCGCTGTTTGATGTAGTCTGCTTCGCTAAAGCCGTTACGTGCGAGATCAACTTGGTAAATATCGAGCGCGCGGTTTTCAATGAGCGGTCGCCATGCGTCGCGGCCGCATTCTTCTTCACCCCCGGCGATCGGCACCGGAGATCGGTCGCGCAGCCAGCGGTAACCTTCGACGTCTTCGGGACGGAGCGGCTCTTCGAGCCAACCGATGTTGTATTCTGCAAATTTTTGAGCGCGGCTCAGCGCTGTGCGAGCATCCCAGACGCAGCCGGCGTCGATCAGCACCGTTCCGTCCTTCATCCCTTCACGAGCGCCGCGCACCAAGTCGAGATCGATTGCTTCAGTTTGCCCCATCGGTTCCCAGCCAAATTTGATGGCTTCGTAACCGCGTCCTCGCCAGCGTTTGGCGATTTCACAAGTCTCTCGGCCGTCGCGGCCGAACAAACTCGAAGCATAAGCTTTGATCCGCTCGTGCTGTTTGCCACCGAGTAGCCGGTGAATCGGCTCGCCGAAGTATTTGCCTTTGAGATCCCACAGTGCCATATCGACGGCCGCCATCGCAGTA
>CAZIGP010000145.1:0-8647 GCA_964538425.1 uncultured Pirellulales bacterium
TTGCACACTGTAAAAAGCCAGGCGGGCTTCTTGGCCGACGCTGATAACATCAACTTCCAGGCCTACTTCGTCTTTAACGCGGCGGCAAAATTCTGGGCCGTTACTGGCCTCTCGAACGGCACAGGTTGCGATGGTTCGTAGCTCATCGACCTGATAGCCCGAGGCGATTTGTTTAAATCTGCGCAGCGCGGCCAATGTTAACTCCACCGCTTCTGGATCGAGCTTCCCGGCGGAGCTTAGTGCACGGCCTAATCGTGTCGGTTCACGCTCTTCATCCAAAATTCGATATTCACCACCGCGCAAAGGCTCGGCCACCATCAGGCGCACGCTGTTGGAGCCAATATCGATGGCCGCTAGCCGATGGGCTAAATCGGTGGAAAGGAATATCTGCTTGTCGTCCATAGGAAGTCAAATCGAATGTATTATCTTGATTGCGCAAACAATTCTAACTCAAAGTTCTTGCCTGCCGAGAGGTACGGTGACGAAGAAAATGGCGGATTGCACGGATTTTCTCGAATAAAGCAGCAGCGCCAGGTTCTAGCTGTCGCTGACTCTCGGAAAACATACAATATTGATATTGTAAGTTTAAACACTTACGCCTTCACAGCCCGTCGGAATTGAACGGTACAACGTGAAACTCATTCGTGACCTCGCCGACTTACCCCATTCGGTTCGCCGCGGCGCGGTAGCCATTGGAAATTTCGACGGTGTGCACCGTGGGCATGCGAGAATTGTCGAACGGTTGATTGCACGGGCGCGCGAGGTAAATGGCGCTGCGGTGGTGTTTACGTTCGATCCGCACCCCGCTTTGCTCTTAAGACCTGAACAAGCGCCGCCGCCTCTTACCTGGACCGATCGTAAAGCGGAATTGTTGGCAGAGCTGGGCGTTGATACGACGATTGCTTATCCGACCGATGAAGCCTTGTTGCAGCTTTTACCAGCCGATTTTTTTCAGCGAATTGTGCTCGAGACGCTTGATGCTAAAGCCATGGTGGAAGGGCCCAATTTTTATTTTGGTCGCGAGCGGGCTGGTAACATTGCCGTGTTAAAACAATTGTGCGGGGCGGCAAATATTCCGCTCGAGGTTGTTGAACCGTTGGAACTTGAAGGTAGTCACGTTTCCAGCTCGCGGGTGCGAAAACTCGTCGCTGCGGGGCAAATTGACGAAGCTAATCGGTTGCTAACTCAGCCTTATCGCATTCGTGGCATGGTGCGGCATGGTGCAGCACGGGGGGCGAAAATTGGCTTCCCCACCGCGAATGTGGATGCGGTCGATACGCTGCTGCCAGCACCAGCAGTATACGCCGGACGCTGTGCGGTAAGCGGCCGCAACTGGCCGGCGGCGATCAATGTCGGCCCGAATCCCACCTTTGGCGAGCAGGCCTTAAAAGTCGAAGTTCATCTGATTGGCTTTCACGATTCGCTTTACGGCCAGCCTCTAGAGGTTGACTTCCTTGCTCGCCTGCGCGACATTGAGCGATTCGCTGACATCGAGTTACTAAAAACGCAGCTCCGCAAAGACGTTACAGCGGCGGTGACTGTGTTTGAAAAGAAAGCTTTTAGCAATTAGTCATTAGCAATTAGATTAGCTTCGTTTCCGCGGTTTCATGAAAACCTATCGAGTGGATTGAATGAGTATCAATTGGTCACGATTTGAAGAAGTTATCCGGGCTCATGAGCGGTTTTTGCTGGTCAGCCATATTCGGCCCGATTGCGATGCGCTCGGTAGCGAACTTGGCATGGCCGGGATCTTAGAATCACTCGGCAAGCACGTGCGCATTGTGAACGGCCAGGCCACACCGCCCAATTATTTATTTATCGATCCCACCAAGCGGATTAAGGCAATCCATGTCGACGTGCAACCGGCCGAGCTTGACGATGTGCAAATTTTGATGGTTCTCGACACCAGCGCCTGGGCGCAGCTTGGCCCAATGGGCGAGGTAGTCAAATCCACCAAAGCCAAAAAAATTGTCGTTGATCATCACGTTAGCAGCGACGACTTGGGAGCTGAACTTTTCAAGAACGTCGAGGCCGAAGCAACAGGCCGGCTGGTTTTGGAAGCGGCTCAGCATCTCAAAGTAAAACTCACGCCAGAAATTGCCACGCCGCTATTTGCTGCGATTGCTACCGACACGGGTTGGTTCCGCTTTGGTTCGGCGCGTGGTGATACCTATCGGGCCGGAGCAGCACTGATTGATGCGGGTGCAAAACCTAGCGATATTTACAAATCACTGTACGAGCAAGACACCATTGCCAGGCTCAATCTGATTGGCCGCACGCTCAGTCATGCAAAGATGGAACTCGATGGCCGATTGATTCACACCGTTGTGCTACAAGAAGATTTCAAAGCCACCGGCGCACTTCCATCCGATACAGAAGACGTAGTGAACATGACGCTCACCGTCGGTGGCACTCAAGTGGCAGTGATTATGGTTGAGCAGCGCGATGGGGGATTTAAAATCAGTTTTCGCAGTCGTACGCCGTCGGTCGATTGCAGCAAGCTTGCCGAACAATTTGGCGGGGGTGGTCACAAGGCTGCAGCGGGTGCTTTTGTGCAAGGTTCTGTGGAAATTGCTCAAACCAAGGTGCTTGACGCGGTGCGCGCAGCGATGAGATAATTTACGCACCGCCGGTTTTTCCCACCTTTCCTATTGCTGCCTATTAAGGGCGGTCTTTTTTAATCGACCGGATGTCGCACACACCCAACAAATCTAATCCACCTATCCCCAGCGATCATACGGCACAGTCGCCGGAGAATCGCCGCGGATTTTTCGTCAAAGCGCTTGCCGCGGTCATTGGCGTCATTTTGATGATATTTCCGTTTGCGGCTGGAATGGCGGTATTTTCGAGCCCGCTATTCAAAAAGCGAAAGCAAGCGAATTTGGAAGAGAACAGCGAGGGTTTCATTCGCATTACCACGCTCGATGCTTTACCTGCCGACGGCGTACCAAGGCAATTTGCGGTTGTTGACGATCGTGACGATGCTTGGACAAGATTTCGGAATGTGCCAGTTGGCTCGGTCTACTTGCGCCGCGAGAAAGACGGCAAAGTAGAAGCGCTCAATACAATTTGCCCTCATGCCGGTTGCTTTGTGAACTTCGATCGACAAGCCGATTGTTTTAAGTGTCCTTGTCACAATAGTTTTTTTAAGCTGGATGGCGAGATTATCGAACCGAGTCCTAGCCCACGGCAGATGGATAGCTTGAAAGTCGATGAAAAGAAAAATGGTGAAATTTGGGTGAAGTTCGAGAATTTTTATACGGGTATTGCAGAGAAAAAAATAAAAAATTGAAGCGTTGTTTGTTGCAGTTGTAATGACAGCCAAGTGCAACTGAATTCTGACAAAGAAAATTCGAGATCTTAATTTATCTGTGGCATTACTAAACTGGCTAGATCATCGCACCGGTTATCGTGCTTTTGTGCACGAGGCATTATTCGAGCGCATTCCTGGCGGCGCACGGTGGCGATACGTTTGGGGCAGCACGTTGGTGTTTGCGTTTGTAGTGCAGTTGGTGACGGGTATTTTTTTGTGGATGGCGTATAGCCCTAGCGCACAAACTGCATGGGAAAGCGTTTATTACATCCAGCACGAAATGACCGGCGGCTGGCTGCTGCGTGGTATCCACCACTTTATGGCTCAGGCAATGGTCGTGCTATTGGCGCTGCATTTAATGCAAGTGGTTATCGACGGCGCTTACCGTGCCCCGCGCGAGGTCAATTTTTGGTTGGGCTTGGTGTTGATGCTAATTGTGCTTGGCTTATCGCTCACGGGTTATTTGCTGCCGTGGGATCAAAAGGGTTATTGGGCGACACGCGTCGCGACCAACTTGATGGGCATTGTGCCAGTCGTGGGTCCCGAGCTACAAAAAGTTGTCGTGGGTGGAGCAGAATATGGCCATCATACGTTGACACGATTTTTCGCTTTGCACGCCGGCGTATTGCCTGGGCTATTGATTGCATTCCTGGTATTGCACGTGGCACTCTTCCGCCGCCATGGCATTTGTTACAAAGAGCCAGCTAAAAAGCCCGATACAACGTTTTGGCCCGATCAAGTGCTAAAAGACGCGGTGGCCTGTCTTGGCGTGCTAGTGATTGTGGTGCTGCTGACCATTCACTTCAAAGTTGGCACGGTATTCAGCGGAGAAATGTCGACTGCTCAACTCGGCGCTGAACTCGATTCGCCGGCTGATCCAACTACGCCGTACGATGCCCGGCCAGAATGGTACTTTTTGTTCTTGTTTCAGTTTCTCAAGCTGTTCGAAGGCATGGGAGAAACCGGCGAACTGCTCGGCGCGATTGTCGCTCCTGGACTTGTATTTGGCGTGTTGTTTCTGATGCCGATTGTCGGTCGGTGGAAGTTAGGGCATCGTTTCAACATTGGTTTTACGTTTGCATTGCTACTGGGCATCTCATTGCTCCCCGGATCGGCCCTTTGGGAAGACCGGCGTTCGCAATGGGCCAGTGCCACGGAGTTGGCGCAATTCGCTGAATTTGCAGAGCAATCGAAGCAAATCGGCAACGACTCCGAAAAAATCAAAGCCCATTTTAACGGCGACGAAGAAAAAATTGCGGCCTATAAAAAGACGCTTCATCGATACGAAGCTTATCGCAAATCGAAGAACTACCTTGAGGCGGTCAAAGAAGCTGAGCATCGAGCCGAGCGTGTTCACGAACTAATTGCGAACAATCAAGGTGTTCCGCCCGCCGGGGCTTTATCGCTCTTGCGAGACGATCCGCAAACACAAGGCCCTCGGCTGTTCGCGGCCAATTGTGCGAGTTGCCATAGCTATTTCAAGCCGGATGAAATCGATTCTCCAGTGGCAAAAGAACAGCTCGCTCGTTCTTCAGCGCCAAATCTATACGGCTTTGGCAGTCGCGAGTGGATCGCGGGGCTGCTCAATCCTAAAAAGATTGCTGGGCCACAATATTTTGGACTCACGAATCGTTTCAAAGAATTAAAAGCCAAAGAAGAAACCATGGAAATGGTCGATTACGTCCATGGAACAGTTTCGGAATGGCCTGCTGAAGAGGTTGAGCAAATCGTTGCTGCGCTATCCGCTCAGGCTCAACTACCGTCGCAAAAGGATATCGACGAAAAAGATAAGGCAAAAATTGAAGCCGGTATCAAACTGCTCGTTGATACCGATCGTTGCGCATCGTGCCATAAATTCAATCCCGATGCGAAGCCCGGCGACTCGTCACTCATGGAAAATGACACAGGCAATCCAAATCTGACACATTACGCTTCGCGAGATTGGACGATCGGCATGATCTGCAATCCAGCGACTCCGCGCTTTTATGGCGACAAAAACGACCGCATGCCGGCGTTTGCTCCTGAGGCTGAAGGGAGTGGCAAAAATCAGCTAAGCCGCCGCGAAATTGAACTGCTTGTCGATTGGCTTCGCGGCGTCGATCCGGCACATGCTAACTCATCTCGCTAGTTAGAATTGTGCAAAAAGAGGTGATTCCCTTTAATGAGCTCTCGCTGTTGCGTTAGATTTATGTAGCATTACTTTTCCAACGCACCCGCCAAACCGCCTGTTTTACAAGCTACTTCATTTCATACGGGCCATGCCCAGCACTTTTCGTAGCGCGGTAATGGCCACCTCGCCGAACTGCCGTGGTGGAATTTGCCAAATCGCAGGGTTCATCAGTTCGACGGAAACAGAGCCCGCGTAGTTAATCTCTCGCAGCCGCTGCACAATGGGTTCAAGAGTAAATTCGCCGTCGCCGGGAAGGATGCGATCAGCGTCGGCGGCAAACTCGCGCGGCTGCCCTGTGAGATCACAAAGCTGGACATGGAAAAGATTATTCGTCGAGAGATATCCGAGATCCATCTCTTTACTAGGCCCCGTGAAAAATTGGAACGCGTCCAGACAAAGTCCTAAATGAGGGCTGCCAATTTCATCGACTAAAGCGGCGGCCGATTGTAAATTGTTCGGGTAGGTAGCCTTGGCTTGAAATTCCAAGGCTAATCGCACGCCATTGTTGCCGGCTTGCTGGGCGGCTTGCACGAGTGAAACTTGTAAGCGCTCAAAATCTTGCTGTCCAATCGGCCCGATCACATCGCCGGCAATCACAAGCGTTTGAATGTTAAGAGCTTGGCAAAGTTCCAATCGCTTGCCAAAGTGCGCCCAATGCTCCCGGCGTGCATCTCCTTGTGAAATCAACAAGCCACCCTGAAAACTTGCCACAGGGGCGGCCATTTGATGTGTATCCAACAGCCGTCGCACGTCATCCAACGAATGCGATTGGAGGTACGTTTCTAATTTCGTCAACCAGATCTCGATTGCTCTGCAATGCCCCGCGGCATAGTCTTCCACATCCTGCTCGAAAGCGGCATGCAGCGTACAAACTTGGCTCAGTGCGGGAATCATTCTGGTAATTAAAGTCCAGAAAACACAGATAAACGCAGATGAATCAGATGAACACGGATCAGAGGACTAACAGAAATTCAACACGTTTCTTTAACCTTCCGATCTGTGTTTGTCCGCGTCTATCCAATTTCATCTGGTGTTCTTTGGATTCAAAATTGCAATTCGGTTCGTTTACCCAATCCGGCGGCGAATTTCATCGACGATGTCATCCACTTTTACGCGCCATTGTTCGAGGCTATCTCGATCGCGCACGGTCACGGTCTTGTCCTGCAGCGTTTGGCCGTCGACGGTGATGCAATAGGGCGTGCCGGCCTCGTCTTGACGGCGGTAGCGGCGGCCGATGGCGCTCTTTTCGTCGTAGAACACATTCATGTGTTTCTTCAAATCGCGATAAATTTGCTGGGCCACTTCAGGCATGCCGTCTTTTTTCACGAGCGGAAACACGGCGGCTTTAATTGGCGCAATGCGGGGATGAAATTTCATCACGACGCGAGTTTGCATTTCACCTTTTTCATCGGGCTGTGAGTCTTCGCAGTAGGCCTCGCAGAGAAACGCAAGCGTGGCGCGATCGGCGCCGGCGGAAGGTTCGATGACGTGAGGAATAAACCGTTCTTTCGTGACGTCGTTAAAATAACTCAGGTCTTTACCACTGCCACGCCATTTGGGTTTGCCATCGGGACCGAGTTCTAATTGCAACGGACGAGTGCTGGGATCAAGCTTGCCTTCCATGTGGCTGCGCAAGTCGAAATCGCCACGATGAGCGATGCCTTCGAGTTCACCATATTCCCCTGCGGACAGGAAGGGAAATGCGTATTCGATGTCGGACGTGCCGCAGGAATAATGGCTGAGCTCATCTTGGTGATGCTCGCGCAACTGCAAGCGGTCACTTGATAAACCCAAATCGGTGTACCACTTCATTCGCCGATCGCGCCAATAGGTGTACCACTGCTGCGACTGGCCGGGGTGACAGAAGAACTCGATTTCCATCTGCTCGAATTCGCGGGAGCGAAAGGTGAAATTTCGCGGCGTAATTTCATTACGGAAGCTTTTGCCCATTTGCGCGATCCCGAAGGGAATTTTCACGCGGCTGCTGTCACAAACGTTCTTGAAATTGACGAAAATGCCTTGAGCAGTTTCAGGGCGTAGGAACGACGCATCATCGTCACTGCCTAAGGCACCGATAATCGTTTTGAACATCAAGTTAAATTCGCGCGGTTCGGTAATCGTGGCCAATTCGTTAGCATCAGGGCCCAGTACAAATCGCATTTGTGGCGGCGACTGATCTCCTTGCATTTCGGCCAGTTCAACGACGTCGCGCAAATCTTCTTTGGTTGTTGCAAAGGTGAATGCCTTTGCTAACGACATTAGCCCGCTATGCCATTTCAGTTCGTCGCTTTGCTTTGCACGAAGACCAAAAAATTTCAGCGCACGTTGCTCAACGTCTTGTTCCTGCTGGTCGTCTGCCATAGTCGTGATAAACGCTTTTTTGCCACGATGTTCAGCCCAGCGGCCATTGACTTGATCGTATCGATATCGCTTCTTGGTCTGGCGGCAATCAACCATGAAATCGTGAAACAAATCATAATGGCCCGAACATTTCCATACTTGCGGGTGCATGATGATTGAACAGTCGAGGCCGGTCATTTCGTAGGCCTCAGGAGCACCCGACGGCGTCGCCAAGTCATCGTGGCCCGAGACCATGTCGCGCCACCATGCTTCCTTGATGTTGCGTTTCAGCTCAACACCCAACGGGCCATAGTCCCAGAAACCATTGAGGCCGCCGTAAATTTCGCTCGATTGAAAAATAAAACCTCGCCGTTTGCACAGCGAGACGAGTTTGTCCATGTCCATGGTTAGGGTTCAGGGTTCGGGGTTCAGAGTTTCAAAGTCCAAGCTAATCGTTCGATATCTCTACGGACAAATAACTTTTGATTTAAGGTTTGTAAATTCGCCAATGTTTTGCATCAAACTCCGGCACAAAATCGTAACGGTCGACTTCGGCCACATCGGTAATATCATCTTGTAACCCAACATTGGTTAGGTTGATGCCTCCTTGCGTTTGCAAGAGAACCTCCGCAACTTGCTGGTTCGCGCGTCGACTGGGTGGGCGGATGGTTCCCATGCCATTTTGCCAGACATCACGAGCCATGCGAGCGCCATCATTCAAATCAGCATTGGCAATGTCCGATTTCGTTAGCTGCTCGACAATCGCTCCGCTAAAGAACACATCTTCGCGAGTCATTCGACCACGCGTGCCGGCACACAACAAG
>CAZIGP010000146.1:0-8637 GCA_964538425.1 uncultured Pirellulales bacterium
TAAGTCATCAGCTCATGATGCAACGTCAAGTTGTAACTATTGGGATTGAGCAACTGATGATCGAACGGCTCGATGATAATGTTTTGATCAAGGTTCCTGACAATTTCGTGTCCAGAGAGAATCATGGTTGAAATCAGTGGTCAGAGTTCGGGAGTCAGGAACCAATCGTTAACGTACGTCGAGTCTTTTTTCGCGGATGGCCAGCGCTCGCCCGCAGTTTTGAGTCGGCTTCTTTCACTCCAATTTTGGGGCACATCGCCTGCAAAACGCAATCCGTACAGCGAGGTTTTCGGGCCACGCAAATTTTGCGCCCGTGATGAATCAGACGGTGACTGAAATCGATCCACTCTTTCGGCGGCAATTGGGCAATCAAATCTTGCTCAATTTTGACGGCATCCGTGTGCCTTGTCAGCCCCAACCGATACGATAGCCGGCTCACATGCGTATCGACAACCACGCCCGACGGAATTCCAAAAGCCGTTCCTAGTACGACGTTGGCCGTCTTCCGACCCACACCGGCAAGCTGCACTAAATCTTCCAGTTTTTTCGGCACCTTTCCGTCATAATCTTCCACCAATTTGCGGCAGCATTCCTGAATGTTTTTGGCCTTGCTACGAAAAAACCCGATGCTTTGAATTTCTTTTTCAAGCTCCTCGCGATTCGCCGCCGCAAAGGCTGCGGCCGTCCGATATTTGCGAAACAGCCCGGGCGTCACCAGATTGACCCGCACGTCGGTGCACTGAGCCGAAAGAATGGTGGCAATCAGCAATTCCAGCGGATTAGAAAACTGCAGCGCGCACGTGGCATCGGAATATTCGGCGGCAAGCAATTTGGCAATTTTCAAAGCCTTGCGTTTTGACGTTGCCGCACTGGCAATAGCCATCTCACATTCCTTAGCGCGAAAAGAAGCCGTTTCACTCCGGCAAGCATTCACAGCGCGATTGTGAAGCCCGCGAAGATCGCTGTCAAGCATGCAGCGACATAATCCACAGGAGAAGCCAAACGAGCCAGGCGCGACAATTAACAAGCAGCAGCGCAATTTCTTCTATTACGCAACTTTACGACCAAAAAGAAAAGTCCTAGCAGACCGATCAGATTCAATACAATCCCTGTCGGCTCCGGCACAACCGTGTTAATCCAAGCAACATTCGATGAAATTCGGGTGGAGTAAGATGAACCAGGTTGATTAGAAGCGCCTGAAATCAACGTCCATCCGTCGATATCATTTCCAAAATAGAGGCCACGAGCATCAAAAATCGAGGCGTTAAATCCATTGCCGTTTGTGCCTGTAAAATTAAAAAAAGCATCGACACCAAAATTAATTCCCGCCAGTTTCCAAACGCTGCCATCAAAAATGAAAACCCCGCCTCCAGAATCACCCAAAGAAAGAGCCGCTTCGTTGGCGACGGTTGATCCAGAATTATCGAACGCAAATTCTAGCAAATCACCAATCCCTGCACCTCCACTCGGAGTAAGTTCAACCACATTTTCACCCCAACTCTGCTGTGCATCGTTTGCTCCCCACGTCCAACCTTTCGGATTGCTGCTAACAGTAACGAGGCTGCCTGGTGCAGTGCCACGACCATACACGACCAACGGCTTATTGAGTTCGTTGGTATTTGTATATAACGGGGCAATCTCGGTAGGAGAAAATGTGCCTGTAATGCGCCAAATGGTAAGATCTGTAGTTGGGCTATCGAATTTAGCGTCGGTTGTATAACTAACCGAGTTCAGTGTAAACGAATCCCCAACGTTACCTAAAACATGTTTGGCGGTAATGAAGTATTTGGACGCAATTGGCGTCCCTAAATAGGCGCCCCAGGTACCTTGATATTGCCAACCACTATTGAGCAATCCACCAGAAGGAGCCGCTAAATTTCGACCCACCGTGGGAGAAGCCCCAGGCGTAGTCAGTACAAGAACGCCATAGCTAGGCGTAGAAAGCCAACCGAAGAACAATGCAAGAAAAGTCGCGGAAGCAATAAATCCCGCGCGGCAATGGCCAATCATGATGTATGCGTCAGTCGATAAGACAGACCCGGGTTAAAGGTCGAGGCCCCAGCAATTTGCAATGCTAATCGGAAGCTACATTGGGGACAAGCGTTTTTGCTCGTTAAATTGAACTAAATCACGACCATAACCATCATTAAGATTGCTTAAGAAAAGCCAAAAGATACTAATAATCTCGGGAATTTTTGCAATTCCTGCCCCCACGGCTGCCTACCTAGAATGAGGGACGGCAACCCAGTGCATCTACACCAGAGAGACGGCTATCGCGGTTCAAAACCCTAGTGATGGTGAATCAAACCGACAAAAATGGCATCCACCGCAGCTTGATGAGTGGAATTACTGAACTGGCCACCTATGAAATCGCTCGTGCCCACCTGCTGCTCAGGAGCGAACAGGTGCATGTAACCTGCGTCGATGTCCCAATCACCCCATTGCCAGCCCAAACCCACCGAAACGGCATGCTCGTAGAATGCTTGAACCAGTGGCGTTAATGTGCCCGCCGGAATCGGATTGTTGTTATAGATATATCCCAGCCGCAGCATCGTTCCAATCGGTAACATGTGTTCGTAGCCGAATTTTGCCGCGACGCTGCCGTGCCATCTCAAAGGAAAATTCTCCTCGACTTGCTGAGGAAAAAATGCATTCGACGGACCGCGCAAGTGAACGTTGAAATCATCGAACGCACTCGCCCAATCGTAATAGATCACGTCGATCGAACCGATGCGATGTGGGCAAAACTCATGTCGCAAACCGATGCCCACATTTTGCGGCCAAGTGATATTCATCGACGAGTCATAACTGCTTTGCCCCAACCCCGGTACCTGAATGTCGGCATTTCCATCAAGCGTAAACTGACTCGGGCTTTGGTACGCAACTCCAAGCGTGGTGGCATCGCTCCACCGATATTGTGCGCCCACAGACCACAACAAACACGCACCTGCGCCGTGAGTATTTAACACCGTCGGCACACCCGGCAATGTCGGTCCTTGCAAGATGTAAGGAGCCTCGAATTTCGCATAGCTGTAGCCCACGCCCAAAGTAGCGCCGATGGATAGCTCATCGGTAACTTGGCAAGCCACGCCAGGAAGAATCTTGGCTAAGGCCCCGAACGATTCAAAACGTTGAGGCCCAGGAAGTTGCGCAGGGCCCTGCATCGTATAATCTTCTTCGAATCCAGCCGGCACAAAAAAGCCGATGCCAAACGCCCAAATACCGTTCGGGCTTTTGCGAATATAGCTGGCTTGTGGCAGCGGCGTCGCACCCGTGCTCCAAACGTCGTTCTGAGCGTCGGAGTAATTAAAGGTGCAAATCGGTAATATCAAACCCAATTCACACAGTTGGCAGCCATCAATGTTCGTCATGGCAGCCGGGTTATCGAAGATAATACCGCCGTTATCGGCAAAACCCAGGTTCGTGCCACCGCGAGACAAGGCCCGCGGCGAAATGCTGTTAAGCATCACACCGTCGGCCAATACCACGCCACACAGCACCAACCAGGCGACAAAAGCATTTCCAGCCCAAAAGTATCGCGACATCAAAGGCAATCCTTTGCCGAAGGTGAAGAGCAAAATACCCCTGGATCTACCATCGGCGGCCGTCGCCAAAAATCAGCAATCTTCCATTTCCATTAGTGGCAGCAATCGCAAGGGCAGTGCCGGGTGTGCCGAATAGGCAAGCTTTGCCGGTTGCCTGTCGTTTTGAACCCTTTCCCCTCAAAAATCAGAGCATTTTACTGGCAATTTTCTCATAATGATCAAAACGGCTTCCCCCCAGAAACCTTTTGCCGCCAGCGTGGTTTCCTGAAAAGCCAGAGCAATCTACTATTTCCCAAGGGCCAAGAGTTACGCACATTTCCGTTCCAAGCGGTCTGCCATAAAGTGCTAGTGGTGTGTTCCTCGATGCTTGGCCCAGGAATAGTTGGTTCTGTGTTTCCGTCGTAGCAAAAACTTACCTGTTGCGGCTGTCGCACTTTTAAATTGATCATGTCACTGAAAGCGACCCCTTCGATGCATCGGCCGAATTTATCACGCTGCCTCCTGGCAATCTTGGTCTTGCTCCTGCAACGGCCGCTCTTCGCGGGCGGTGGTCCGGAATACGTCCTGCTCGTCGTGAACAACAGCGACCCTGGTTCGAAAACGATTGCCAACTATTACATCGACGCGCGGCACATTCCGCCCAATAACGTGCTGTACTTAGATTGGAAGCTCGGCGATGCGCAAATCACCGTCGACCAATTTCGCAACGAATTACTGCAGCCCATTCAGCAATTTTTGCAAAAGAGAAAGTTGGCAGGCCAAATCGATTGTATTGCCTACTCTTCAGGTTTTCCTTGGGCCATCAACTTTCAGGCGGAAGTCCCCGAACAGCTTCGCAAAATCCCATACTTTACTTATCCGACCGGCTCGCTCAGCAGCATGACCTATCTCTACGGCGCGGTCATGACGAAAGACGCTTCCAAATACGCCGCCATCGCTTGGAATTCGAACCGCTACATGCGATTGCGCGAAATGAAAAACGGAGATTTGTTCGAGCTGCCTGCGAAAGAAACCGGCGAGTTGATTCAAACCGACGGCCATCGACAAATTCGTAACGAAAACATCGATCCTACATCCATCGGCTCCCATGGTTTTCATAGTTGGTACGGCTGGGGACCCAAAGGCGAACTGCTGGAAGCCGGCGGCCCACAATATATTCTTTCGATGGTGCTGGGTGTCACCAATGGTCGCGGCAATACCGTGGGCGAAATCGTAAAATATCTGCGCCAAAGTCCGCTGGCCGATGGCACCTCTCCCAAAGGCACAATCTACTTTGTCGAAAATTCTGATATCCGCTCTACAACGCGCAAGCCCGGCTTCCCCCTGGCGGTCGAGCAATTGAAGCAACTCGGCGTAAACGCCCAAATTGTTCGCGGCGACCTCCCGCAAAACAGGGCCGACGTGCAAGGCTTGCTCACCGGCATTGCCGATTTCAATTGGCAGCGCTCCGGCAGCACCATTCTTCGCGGCGCCATCTGCGAAAATCTCACCAGCTACAGCGCAATTTTTGATCCCAGTGTGGGGCAAACGGTTTGCACAGAATTTTTGCGCAACGGTGCGACAGCAACGTCAGGTACGGTCGCCGAGCCATATGCTCAGCAAAACAAGTTTCCGCACGCCATGATTCAAGTGCACTATGCTCGCGGCTGCAACGTGGCCGAGTCATTTTATCAATCGGTTTACATGCCCTATCAATTACTAATGATCGGCGATCCGCTTTGCCAACCCTGGGCAAATATCCCCAACATCAAAGTTGAAGGCGCCGCTGCCGAAAGCTCGTTGAAAGGCGAAGTCACGCTCCAGCCTTCTGCCGAACTGCCGCGCGGTGGCGAGTGTGATCGATTCGAACTCGTCATCGACGGCCAGCGCATTACCTCTTGCCCCGCCGGTGGCACGCTCAAATTCGATTCCGCCAAGTTCAGCGACGGCTATCACGAACTGCGCGTCGTAGGTTTCGAGCGTAGTCCGATCGAAACGCAAGGTGTTGCCACCCTCACAACTCAATTCGATAATTTCGGTCGGACAATGGAATTTACCGCCACACCAGAGCGAGTTGCCGCCGGGAGGCCGATTCGAGTCTCCGTCAAATGCGCGGGCGTCGACGGCGTCGCGATCTATCATAACGGCCAAACCATCGCAACCATCCGCGGCGAAAGCGGCTCCGCCGAAATTAAATCGGTCAATTTGGGAGACGGGCCCGTCACACTCACCGCCAGCGGTTGGCGCGCTGGCGAAGAAATCGTATCGTCAAAGCCCGTGAAACTGTTTATCCAAAACGGCCTGGGTGGAAAGTAACCGAGACTGCCCGGGAATTGAAACCCTGGGAATATCGGGTTGCTGGCGAATCCGCTCCTCCACCTTGAGTTGTAGGAGGCGAATCCCTTCGCCGACCGAATTGCTTAGAGACCCACACCTAGACACCCCGACCCTTCTGCCCCCATGTTTTTCAGCTTCGATGGCATCGACGGCGTCGGCAAATCGACGCAAATCAATTTGTTTTGCCAGTGGCTGCAACAGAGTGGCCACGAAGTCGTCCAGTGCCGTGATCCAGGCAGCACCGCCGTCGGCGAAGCCGTGCGCGATTTGTTGCTCAAGCGGCACGATCTTTCACTCAGCCGTATGGCCGAAATGCTGCTCTACATGGCGGCTCGAGCACAGTTGGTCGATCAAGTCATCAAGCCCGCCCTCGCAGCCGGAAAAGTTGTCGTGAGCGATCGTTATCTGCTTGCCAACATCGTTTACCAAGGCTACGCCGGTGGGCTCGATGTACGCCAGCTTTGGGAATTGGGCCATTTTATCACGCGCGGTGTCGAACCCGAATTGACGTTCCTCCTCGACATGCCACCCGAATCCGCCACTCGCCGCATCCAACGAGAACTTGATCGCATGGAACAACAAGGCGATGATTTTCGCGACCGCCTACGTGCCGGCTTTTTGGCCGAAGCCAAACGGCAACCCAAAAAAATCGTCGTCATCGATGCCTCCCGCTCCATCGACGAAGTACAAAACGACATCAAGCATCAAGCAATGAAATTGATAAAATAATTGGGGTTAGGCTAAACAGCACGCAGGGGTAGAAATTTGTCATTCCCCACTCCCCATTCCGCATTCCCCATTTGATCGACTCCCATGATCGTTACCCTCGATGGCCCCGCTGGCGCAGGAAAGAGCACCGCTGCTCGCGGTTTGGCAAAACGGCTGGGGTTTCGTTTTCTCGACACCGGAGCGATGTACCGCGCCGTCGCGCTGGCCGCAGTCAAGTCGAATCACGATTGGAACGACGCCAATGCCCTCGTCGAATTGGCGAATCGAATAACCATCGAATTATCCGGCGATCGCGTGCTGCTCAACGGCGTAGACGTCACTTCCGAAATTCGCCGCTCACAAATTACTGCCGTTACGCATTACTCGGCCAACAACCCTGGCGTGCGGCAACATCTTGTCGAACTACAGCGCCAACTTGCCGCCAATGCAAATATCGTCACCGAAGGCCGCGATCAAGGCACCGTCGTGTTTCCTCATGCCGAGTGCAAAATCTTCCTCACGGCCAATCCCGAAGAACGCGCTCGCCGCCGCCAGCTCGATCTCCAAGCCCGTGGCGAACATGAATCCATCGATGAAGTGCTGCGGCAACAAAATCAGCGCGACCAAAGCGACACCTCTCGCACCGTTGGCCCCCTCATTCCCGCCGCAGATGCAATCCACTTTTCCACCGACGGCCTATCCCAAGACGAAGTGATCGAACGGCTCGAGAAAATCGTAAAAGAAAAGATGCAAAAGGCAAAAGGCAGAAAGCAGCAGGCAGAAGATACGACGTAAAATTCTATATGATATCCGAACAACGCTTGCGGCTACGCTGGCATCCTAGATAACATCGTCCACAGTAATTTCTGCTTTCAGCCTTCTGCCTTCCATGTCCCGCTCCCTCCCCAAACGCCTGTGGTACAACTTCCTGCGGATCTTCTGCCGCATGTTCACAGTGCTGATATTTCGCATTCGCGTGCGAGGGAGAGAGCACATACCAGCAAACGGCGGCGTCATCGTCCTCTCGAGCCATCAAAGCCATCTCGATCCGATCATCGTCGGTTTGTGTTTCGTCCGCCGCTTGAATTTCTTAGCCCGCGACACGCTGTTCGGCTTCGCGCCATTTCGCTGGCTCATCAATTCACTCGATGCCATTCCACTCGACCGCGAAGGCATCGGCCTGGGCGGCTTGAAAGAAAGTCTCAAACGCCTGAAAGCCGGCGAGATGCTGCTGATTTTTCCGGAAGGCACCCGCACCCGCGACGGCGAAGTAGGGGAAATCAAACCAGGCTTCTTAGCCCTCGCCCGCCGCTCCAAGTCCGCCCTGCTGCCAGTCGGCATGGAAGGCGCTTTCGATTCGTGGCCTAAAAAAAACCTGCTCCCACAGCCCGCCGTCATCCACATCCAAATCGGCCCGCCACTCTATCCCGCCGACTTCGCCGACTGGCCCGATGAAAAACTCCTGGCCGAAATCGAAGCGCGCATCAAACACTGCCACCAGCAAGCCCGCCAGCACCGCCAGCGAGTAATTTAAATTTGCAGTCGCTTTCACTCATTAAGTGCTTGGCCTAGTTAAGGCAGAAATAGCAAATAGAAGATGACCAACTCGTCCGCTAAAAATTGAACCAATAGTGCACGAAGATAAGGTTGCGTTTCTCATCCAAAGCAACGTGGTAACGATCCCCTTTTTCGCGGGCAAGTTCTTGTGGGCATACAAAAAAGGATGTATGGCCATCGTCCTCAGGTGACCACCACCCGGGAGCCACTTCTCCGGAATTGTGACTTCGATACCCCTTTACTGCATACCACTTAGGGTCACTCATTTTTTTCAGTTCCCATCGCTCCTCGATTCGCTTGAAAAGTTCAGGCGAAGCGTCCATTTTCCAAACATATTCCGGGTCGAATCCCTGACAAAGACAGTAAACTTGGATGGTCGATTCGTCGCACTTAACTCCAGTCGGATCATCGAGTAACTCCTTGAGTGGTATTGGCCACTCATCGCGCAGTGAAACAGGACCAGTATTGCCGACAAGAATGGCGTGAAAAAATTCGTAATTCGCCTGACGCC
>CAZIGP010000147.1:0-3474 GCA_964538425.1 uncultured Pirellulales bacterium
CTACTTCGCCTTTACATTGGTCGAACTCCTCATGGTGATCGTCATCCTCTCGATCGTCACCATCGCCACCATTCCTATCGTCCGCCCCGCCCTCGATACCCGACGAATTCGCGAATCGGCGCGCATGTTGGCTGCGCAAATTACCGAAGCGCAAACCCGCGCCGTTGAAACCGGTCGCCCCGCTGGTATCTGGATCGAACGCCTTCGCGTCGGCGCGGCCCCAAGTCAAACATTCGAACCCGGCGCAGCAATGGAAGTATTCCTCTGCGAAACGCCACAGCCATTTTCTGGCAGCTATACAAATTCTCAAGTCAAGGTGCGATTGGCTAGCGGCAAGGCTTCTCTAGAGTTTCCCGCAACCGAAGTCACTTGGCATACCCTGCTAAAACCTGGTGATCTAGTCCGCTTTAACTATTCAGGTGCAATTTATCGTTTCACCGGCAATACAGATGTTTCGGGCACGCCAGGCACCGAAGAATATCCGGCCAATTCCGGCAACTACATTCTCAAACGTGACAACACGTTGAAATTTGAATTAGTACCCGTGAGCACAACGGACCCGACTTTCCGTTTTCCACCAGCCGCCTCCACCGCCGCAGGCTGGTCAACTCCTTACCAAATCCTCCGCCAACCGACAAAACTCTCGACAGCACCGCTACAATTACCAGCCCAAGCGGCGATCGATTTATTTTATTCTGGTGTTGGTGGGCTAACACTTTATCAGCGCGAAACGAATAGTCTAGTCACTGGTACTGTACTGACACCTGCCGAATTTCTCGACAATACACCCTCGGGTACGTCACCAGATGATGCAAGACTTAACCGCCTTCCTCTCATTATTACTTTCAATTCGAGTGGCGCGCTAGACAAACTCTACATGCGCGGCCAGCAATACCCACTTACTCAACCGTTGCATTTACTTGTCGGCAAACGAGAAAAAATCCAAGCGGCTAATGGCTCGCTCACCTACGCTTTATCCGATCCTCGAGAAACACAAACCGAAAAACATAACTTCCGCGACTTGGAAAATTTGTGGGTTTCAATCAGCCCGCAAACCGGCCTAGTCAGCACAACGGAAATGACAGAATTTGACGATTCGATCGTGAGCGGAGCCAACGATGAGGTCCGATTACAAGACGCCATCCAACGTTCCCGCCAATTCGCCACCTCAGCACAAACCATGGGAGGCCGGTGATGAATAAACAACAGGGTAGAAGGCAGAATGAAGATTGCAAATGGGACGCATGTCTGCCCGTTCTTCATTCATCGTTCATCGTTCATCGTTCGCTCCTGGCTTCTCCTCGCCCCTCGCCCCTCGCCCCTCGCCCCTCCCCGCTGCGCGCTTCCGCGCAGCGTGGCATCAGCCTCATGGAAGTCCTCGTCTCCATCGGCATCGTTGCCATCGGGCTCGTCAGCGTTCTCTCACTTCTTCCCGTCGGAGGCTATCAAGCCGCCGAAGCCAACAAACACGAACGCAAAGCCGCTCTCGGCCTTAATGCTGTTCAAGACTTAAAAAACCGAGGGGTGTTCGATACCAAAAATTGGGTCTGGTACGACCGCACAAGTAATAAATGGAAATCATACAACACACCAGCTACAGCCGATTTCGTCCCACCGATTGTGATTGATCCATTCATGGTCGGCGCTGCCACGACAGCTCAATACCCTATAATCGAAAACTTCCCCGCAAATCTCGTCAAATACCAAGGAGGAACACAATTTTCGCCGTCAATACCGAATCCATGGCATTGGCTCGGTATGAAACGATTCACGCTTGCTCAAGCTTGTACGCCGGTTTCGGGTGCCCCGGGAGAGTTCATTCCCAACGGCCCCCTCGCACAAGCCCTTACCATTTCACACGATGACACTTTCGCGGAGCGTCCCGACGATGCCAGCTTGCCAGCCGCAAGCCCCTATACGCGCGATGCTTCAGACAATCCACTCACTCGCGATTTTGAAGGCCTTTATTCCTGGTTGATCACACTCACTCCAACGGAGTTGGAACTAGAACATATTGTTCCAACGCCGAAACGACAGTACTTGATGTCGCTGGTGATCTTCAATCGTCGCTTACCCGCGGCACCAATCGATGACGGCACACAAGAAGAATTTGTTTATGCACGCCTTGCCGATCGCAACATCGGCCTGGGCGGTGGAGATTTCAATCTAGGCGACGACAGTGCAAATGCAGATACCAAACTTGAACTAGCTCGCGCCGGTAATTGGCTAATGCTATGCCGCTATGAGCCGACAGGGGCCACTCCCGCTTCAGGCGAGCCACAAGTTTGGCCTATGTTCCACTGGTATCGCATCATTGCAGCTTCCGACACCGAAGATGGAAATATCCAAATGCCAGAGGGAGGTAGTTTACAACCAATGCGTGGTCGGGCTGTTACCCTGTCAGGCCCTAATTGGCAACCAGCAACCTGGCCCGCGATACCAGCAGCGCAATGGCCAACTCAAATACCAGATGACTTTAAAAGATACGACACCTACGCCTGCTTGTTCGATAACATCATCGCCGTTTATCAGCGACCAATTTGGCTAGAAGGCCCAACACCCTGGGCTCAGTAAAAGTCAGGAATCAAACGTCAGAAATCAAAACGATTCAGCTTCAAAAAAACTTATCAATAGCCGCGGATGAGTATCCGCGGAGAAAACGATTTTGAAACGACTTCAGACGAAGAATGATAAATGAGCAGCGAGCTAACAGCTAACAGCTAATAGCTTCGCCGAGGCCAACAAAGCGCGGGGGCGCAAAGTAGAACGAAAGTGACGTGATGAAAGCAACAACCAAAATGCAAAATCCTGTATGCAGCAGACAACGTGTAGCAGACCGCTCAGGTTTGAACTCGCGTCATTCCCCACTCCACATTCCCCATTCCCCACTTGCTGCCTCACCCCTTCACCCCTTCACCTCTTCACCCGTTCATCCGCCCCTTCTTGCCCCTTGGCGGCTGCCAGCCGCCACCGCCCGCCGCGGCGTGCTTATCCTCGTCGTCCTTAGCCTCTTGGTCATGTTCGCTCTCATGTCCATGACCTACGTCCTGCTAGCCAGCAAACAACTCAGCCAATCGAAAGCCGTCGGCCGCACCGAAACGAACGCCGGTAATCCCCAAAAAGAACTCGACGCCGCCTTCATGCAGTTGGCACGTGATACAACCAATGAGCATTCTGCGCTTTATGATCACAGTCTCCTAAAGGATTTATATAACGAGAGTATTACAGGTATCGTAAGATCAGGATCGCTAATTGCCAATCAACAGCTTAACCGGCTATCTGCAACGATCAATAACATTCCTGCTGCACAAAGTTTTGTTGCAGAAAAAGGAAGTCTCAATGGTTGCTTGTTGACAATTACATCTGGCCGCGCGAAAGGCCTGACTACCAGAGTGATAAAGTCATTGAATGGACTGTTCGACAGCATGAGCAACACGGTGAGAGTAGACCTCGATATTTTGCCGTTGAAAGGCT
>CAZIGP010000147.1:3484-8635 GCA_964538425.1 uncultured Pirellulales bacterium
ATCGGGTGCAATCGATGCTACTACCGATTTAAATAACCAAAGTTTTATTATTAATGGTCGTGCATTCGCCGGTACAGGCTTTGGGTTCGATCCGTCAGATACTACCGCTCCCTATTTGTCGCTTACAACACCAGTTGGCCCTACGTCTGTTAATATTCCAATTGCGTTATTACCAAACCTTAAGCCGCGCCCATCTAGTGATAATGCGAACGAAGATTTTGACGCTGTAGATAATCAAAATCTTGCGATCTCCTGGCTGCCACCCAATCCTACTTCCGCCAGCTCAATAATTCCTTCATTTCACCGCCCAGCTCTCATTCGATATATGGCGAATGTATCTGCCTATTCCCCGGTGTGGACTAATGCAACTGATCCAAATGCTTTAAAACGTATGGTAATGCTCCGGCCGATCGGGCCAATAAAAATAGGCGCTACGAACTACAGTGGAAATCAAGTTGATCATCCAAACTTTTCAGGCAGTAATCCCGCGGGAGTATTCGACGCCATTAATGGCCCGTGGGATCTTGATAATGATGGTGACGGAGTGATGGATAGCGTTTGGCTTGATGTTGGGTTTCCTGTTAGAACAACTCTTGATGGTCGAACATACAAACCACTCGTGGCATTCTTAGTTGTCGATTTGGATGGTCGGGTAAATGTAAATGCTCATGGCAATCAAAAACAAGGGTTGGCAGCTTACGATGTTACTGCCAACAACGTGCCGGGTTATTTTGCTGATACAATGGGAGCCAATCTCCCTCGCGGCCGTGGCTTTGGTCCCGCTGAAATTTATCCAGGGGCGCTGCTATCAGACTCTTCCGTGACACCTTCAGTTCGACAAGGTTTCATAACAAACTTGCTACAAGGAACAGCTACACTAGAAGGACGAAACGGTGACTTTGGAACCGCAAATCCTGGCACAGGCTGGACCGGTATAGATGATCCTAACGCCACACCGTTGCGAGGATCTTTAAGTCGTTTGAAATTCTTCGAATATCCTCCCATTTCTTTTCAATTGGCACCATGGACTACACCGGCAGGGCCAATGACGTCATTCATGACGCCGTCTGACGTCTGGGGCCAACGTGTTGTCGGGCTCGATTGGCGAGGCCAACCCATTTACTCTGGTTATGGTGGCAACCCTGCTAACCTGGCTAATACTGCTGATCCGCTCTGGCAGCAATACTGGAATAACGAAACACTCGACGACCCATACGAAATCGATTTATCACGAGACGCCCCTCACTTAACAACAGGCAGTTCTACGCCAGCGGATAGTCCATATTCAATTTTTGAACTCGAAAGAATTCTTCGTCCTTACGACGTCGATACCATTTCTCTTCCCACACGGCTATCGGGCATAATTAGCGATTCCTTATCTACATTGTCACCCACTGTCAAATCTCAAACGGAAAACGCACTAAGAAGCCAGCTCACCACCGACAGCTCTTCGATTCCAATACCAACAACCTCGGTCCCTGATAATTTCTCCGAGGTCACAAATCTTCCAGCAAGAAATCGTGCATACCACTTACAAGACTTACTTCGCGCAAAACTTATTACCGGAAAAGGGTATACCAAGCCCCTAACTGTGGCTCAAGAAGATGACATTAACGCAGAAATCAACAAGATGCTTTCGTGGGATTTGCAATTAGGGAAAAAACTAGATATTAACCGACCATTGGGAGACGGCCGTGATGGCAATGGAAATTTTGTAGTTGATGAATTGCTTAATACGGAAATATCCACAGAAGGCAACTCCGGTCAATGGTCAAGTGTATTTCAAACCCCTTTGAATTTTGATCTTACTAATGGCTCAACCGACAATGGAAGAGAGAGCGGCACTCGACGTCAAAACAATACAGCAAGGCAGTTATTCGCTCGACATCTCTATGTGTTGATGCTATTGCTCTGCGACGATAGGTATGACAAAGTCTCTGTGCCTGGCAGCACTACCCTTGTCAATAACATGAACCAATTTAAGCGACGCATCGCTCAATGGGCTATCAACGTCGTTGAATTCCGAGATGCTGATTCAATCATGTCGCCTTTTGAATATGACTTGAACCCCTGGGACGGTTGGGGCGTCGATGGGGATATAACCACAAACGAAGGTCCTACAATTCGTGGATTAGTCTGGGGATGCGAACGACCAGAAATGCTTCTCACCGAAGCATTCGCATTCCACGATCGACGAACCGAAGATTTAAGCGCAGATGGCAAGGTAGAGGACAGCGCCGATGATGATTTCGACCAACGATTAAGACCGCGATCTGGTGCATTCATTGAACTCTACAACCCCTGGACAGATCAGCATACGCCTGCCGAATTCTACAACCGCAATCACACACAAGCAGGTTGGACTAATGGCGTTGTACTCGACAAAGCAGGAGATTCACCCACATGGCGTTTGCTTGTTGTGAACAGTACTAAAGATCCAGATAATGCAGATGACCCGCCAACCGCTACAGAGATCGAGAGAAGTGTCTATTTTACAAACGACGCCAGCAAAGTCGGTTCAATCACAGGAGATGGTAAAAAATATTGCCAAAGCGCCGCACAATTGCCGGCATTACAGCCTGGCCATTATGCCGTTGTAGGCTCAGCGGTAGAAGAAGATGACGATTTAAGGATAACGACATTAGGTCGTCGAACAGGGCATGTTGAAGGCACCACCACTTCTGATCAAACACGTCGATTTGTTTTTGACGTTTCTGATAATAGTTTTCGATTTGAAAACAACGCTAACAGCGAGCCAAACTCCACTGATATCCTTCCCGTTCTCGGTATTGCTATTGATCAAAAAGTAGTCGGTAGTGCTGCGCAAAAGGCCTCTTTGAGCATTACTGAACCACTTTCGGATTACCCAGATACTTTGCCAGGGGGTGAAACCTGGGATTCCAGTCTTGCTGGAGGAGAAGGAGCATACAGTGCCGCTGTGGATAAACCTTTAGATTTTGACGACACGATTTTGAAAACCAACAACGTGCATCCTGGCTATCGGCGAATTCACCTTCAGCGACTTGCAAACCCTTTACTGCCGTGGCATGTAGATACAAATCCGTATCTAACAATTGATGCAATTGCCGTTAATTTGACCACGTTCAACGGTGTCGTCGATAGTGCGTCACCCGCTGAACCAGGAGCAACCGGTCAAAACCCGGACAAGTTTGCAACCAACCAACGTGGCGATCAAGAAACAACGGTTAGAAATATTTGGCATCATGATCGCTATGCCAATCCTGCCTTGCCAGCATCGGACTCACCCACAGATACCACACATGTGATGGATCGAAAACTTGTGCATTCCCTCGGATTTCTTAACACTCAATATCAACCAGCATACACGCAAGCCACAGCTCCGGTTTCACCATACTATTTAGGCGTTCCCGACCAAACAAAATCACCATTTCCTTGGCTGTCATGGAATGATCGCCCATATAATAGCATTTTTGAGTTGATGAATGTTCCTGCCAGTAGTGCATATCGATTGAGTTACGATTTTAGTGTGATCGATGGTTCGACAACAACTAATCCTTATAGTTCAGATGCACTGGATACTTCTGCCTATCGTCATCTATTGAACTTTTTTCACAGTGACAAAACGGCCGGACAAGCGGCACACTTCTATCGAATTTTCGATTATTTGGAAGTCCCATCGCCGTTTGTGAATACAGAATTAGTTCTATCACCCCAAGCGATGTTGGGCCTATCGCCATATGGATCTGTTCCAGCACTTGATCAAACGCAGTCTTTACTGCCTCCATTTAACGCAATCTCAGATTATCGCGATCCAGGGCGTATTAATATCAACACGATCTCAAGTCCTGAAGTGTGGAATTCTGTTCTTGCTGGAATGACTGGTACTACTTGGGATGAATTATGCGCAAGTCGTCGAGGCTATGGCGGCGTTGTGAGCAATAGCCCCTTAGTTGCTGACCAGAATTATCCCACTGATTTTGCCAATCCATTTCGTACTATTGGTGGAGCAGACTTTGTGCCACCACTTGAAGGTAGTGGCAATATGCAGCGGAACAAAGCAATCAACGTTACATTACTTCGGGCGGGCCGAACTGCCCGAGGCGCAATCGCTCAACCCGCTAATCCAGACGACAACTCAAATGAGGCACCATTGTTTGTAAATACGACTTCTGTAAATACAAATCCGGCATCTCATGTTGATGGGAACCGCAATTCCTATTTCCGATTTCAAGGCTTGGATCGTCTAGGGAATCTTGTAACAACACAAAGTAACGTGTACGCCGTCTGGGTCACCATCGGCTATTTTGAAGTCGAACCGCATAAGAGCACGACACAGCCGGCTGGCCCAAACGAAGTCTACCCCGACGGTTATTGGCTCGGCCAAGAACTCGGTATAGACACCGGTGAAATCACACGCCACCGCGGATTCTACATCTTCGATCGCAGCATTCCCGTCGGCTACGAGCGAGGACAAGATCACAACGTCCTCGATGCCGTACTACTGCGACGATTAATTGAATAAACTCCCCACCGTGCGCGGGATGTCCCTAACCACTATATCCGTAGCTGAATTTGCAAAAATTCAGCCCCCTGCCCGCTCCACGTCACTGGGGTTTTTGACTCCTAATTCCCGACTCCTGCCCCCTGGTTTTCTTCTCTGCCCTCTGCTTTCTGCCTTCTCAGCGGCCCTGTGTCTCCGTGGTTCACATTCCGCCCTTCTGCCCCATCTGCGAAATCAATGCAATCTGCGGATCAATAACTCCCCTCGCTTGCCTCTCCCGCCTCATGTTGTTGTATTTTTTTCGTGTTTTCGCGCTTTCGTCCCTTTCGTGATAATTTTGTCCTCTCTGCTCCCATTCACATCTAGCATCAAGTATCTAGCATCCAGAATCGAGTTCGTTGCCCTTGACTTATAGTGTACATTTGATACAATGCCGCTGCCAGCCAGTGCGCTGGTGCGGCCGAGCCTTGCTACTTCGCGTGGCCCGACCGATGCTGTTTGGCAATTCAGAAAAGTACTCAGCGGCCAGCAATGAGTCCGTGACGTTCGCGGCTGCGCGAGCATTTGCCTATTTCCTATCCAGCATCCAGCATCTAGCATTCGGCTAATCGCTAACGGCTAATCGCTGATCTTTCAGTCCCATTTATCACGCCAAAACTCGTTTTCGC
>CAZIGP010000148.1:0-1020 GCA_964538425.1 uncultured Pirellulales bacterium
GTGAGGCTGCGGCAGTTCTTCAATAAGCGGCACCTTCGGCAAATGTCGGATAAAGCGCCGACTAAGGAAAACCGATACCAATGAAAGACGGTAGTCCCTAGTTGCCCGCTAATCGCGGTATGCCTAGACTAAAGAGAGAATCTAGGCAAACTTTATGTTCCGACGCATCATTTCGACTTTCGTGCTTTTGGGGTTTCTTGGCGGCCAATCGGCCGCTATTCCTCATGCGCACGGCGGCTCGGAGCCGTCGGGACATGACAGCACGCCGCATATTCATATCGGTCATTGCCATCACCATTGCCACAGTCACTGCGGTCACAAGCATAGTCACCGTTCTGAAAAACCGGCTGGTAACTCATTCAAGAGCAGTAATGACCACGATACTGATGCAATTTACCTTCCCCACGGAACGTCCTCAGTGATTCGCAGTGCGGAAGGGTCGCAAAGCCTGCAACTTTTAACTGCATTGCTGCCGGCCTCTGTCGTCGTGGACCATGTTGCCACTGACGCTGCACAAGTTGGTTTTAGACAGCATTTGGGCGAAACTTGCGCGCCGAACTGCGCGCTCTATCTGGAACTGCGCGCGCTGCGCATCTGATTTCGGCGTTCTTGCCGTTGCCGTCGTCTATTGGACATCGGTGTTCTCTTTTGGTTCTTGCTCGTTAGTCCCAAGCTACGATGAAGCTGCCTCGATCCATCATGCTGCTTGCGCTAACTGCGCTGATCGTTGTATCAGCGGCAGCTTATTTCTCGCGCGCAATGTGGTTGCCTTCGTCCGCGCCGATTGCCGACGAGAAGCTACAACCTGCCGCAGAGGAAGCATCGTCGAACAAAATCATTGTCGGCGATCATGCGCAAAAGAATCTCGACATTACCGCCAAGCCGCTCAAGACAGAAACGTACTGGAAGACGATTACCGTGCAGGGCATGGTCGTGGATCGGCCGGGCGTCAGTGATCGAGAGATTGTCGCCCCGGCAATCGGGACCATCGCCCAGATTCTTCATGTGCCGGGGGACACC
>CAZIGP010000148.1:1030-3634 GCA_964538425.1 uncultured Pirellulales bacterium
GCTAAGTTGGAAGGGTCGCCGGATGACATCGAAGTTCGTGCCGGGGATGTGCTGTTCACACTGAAATTGGCTAGTGAAACGCTGCATCAAACGCAGACGGAGTTATTCAAGACCCATCAGAACATTGAACTGGCGAAAGCCCGTCTGGAACGGCTGAGGGAAGCTGGCGAAGGGATTGCTAAAGTTCGTCTGGTCGAAGCCGAAAATGAAATCACACGGCTTGAAGCCACGGCGAAAGCCTACACGCAGGAACTAATAAATCGTGGGCTTTCGAGCGATCAGATCGCGAGCATCAAAGACGGCAACTTGCTCAGTGAAATCGCTATCGCTGTTCCAAAACAAGTGACAACGCGCGCGCCGCTTGCATCGCCGAGCGAGCCGGAGCGGGGCTACGAAGTTCAGGAACTCAAGGTCGAACTCGGTGAGCAAGTCCAAGCCGGTCAGACACTTTGTCATTTGTCGAATCATCAGTCGCTTGCCATTGAAGGCCGGGCGTTTCGTGATGAAACGTCGCTGTTGGAACGGAGCATCAAAGAAGGCTGGCCGGTGGAAGTTGATTTTCAAGAGGCGGCTAGCACCGACTGGCCTGCCATCGAACAAACCTTCTCCATTCGCTATCTCGCGAACGTCATCGACCCAACAACACGAACATTTGCGTTCTTAATGCCGCTGGAAAACCAAGCGAAGACGGTCGATCACGGCGACCGCAAGCAACTATTGTGGCGATTTCGTCCGGGGCAAAAAGTTCGCCTGCGCATCCGGGTTGAAAAGCTCGACGATGTATTTGTGTTGCCAGCCGATGCGGTAGCGCTCGAAGGAGCGGAAGCATTTGTGTTTACGCAAAACGTCAATACGTTTGAACGAATCAGTGTCCATGCCGTGTTGCGGGACCGCGAGCATGTTGTCATCGCCAATGACGGGGCGCTGGCTACCTACCCGAAGAATCAGGATCGTTTCACCATCGCCGCGATTGTCCGCACTGCGGCGGCTCAGTTGAATCGCATGACAAAAGCTGGGTCGAGTGGCGTCCCCAAAGGGTATCACATTCATGCGGACGGAAGTCTGCATAAGAACGAAGACGAAGGCAAATAAACAATGCTGAACGCCGTCATACGACTATCACTGCGCTATCGAACGCTGGTTCTTGCAGCGTGCGCTGTGATTTTGGTCTACGGCGGCTATCTGACGACCACCATCCCCATCGACGTTTTTCCCGACTTGGACCGGCCGCGCGTCGTGATTCTTACCGAATGTCCAGGGTTATCGTCGGAGGAAGTCGAAACGCTCGTCACAATTCCCATCGAGACGGCAATCCTTGGTGCAGCCGGCGTCGAAGCGGTACGCAGCCAGTCGAGCCAAGGAATGAATGTAATCTATGTGGAGTTCGACTGGCGGACAGAGATTCGATATGCCCGACAGGTTGTCATGGAAAGGCTAGCCACGGTGCCAATGCCCGATGGCGTTCGTCCACAGATGACGCCGCCAGCCTCAATCATGGGGCAGATTTTGCATGTCGGTTTGCACCGGCGCGCCGGACCCAATGGCGGCCAACTGGCGGCCGTAGGCAGCACGGGGCTGCTGGCCGAGCGGTTGACCAGTGAAATTGCCGTCTGGAACCCGCGCCAGCGCAACAGTGTGGAATCGTGGGAGCGTGTCCCGGTAGAGAACCTGCGATGGGATGAAGCGTCTCGAACAGCCACTTTTACCTACAACGCCCGCCCGCAAACCGCTACGTTCCGAACGCCGCTCGAAGACAGGATGGATTTGCGATCTACTTGCGATTGGATCATCCGCCCTCGTTTGCGGAAGCTCGCGGGGATCGCGGAAGTCATCATCATGGGAGGGGACGTTAAGCAATATCAAGTGCTCGTCGATCCTACCAAATTGCAAGAATACAACGTCACCCTTCAAGACATCGAAGCGGCGATCAAGGCCAACAATCTCAACACGAGCGGCGGATTTCTCGAAGAGGGACAAAGCGAACGCTCGGTACGGATTATCGGTCGGCTTGGTCCGATGCCGCAGCAGGTTCTCGACCATCTGCTGAAAGTTCCTGTTAAGACAAATCCCGCCCGCACGGTGCTATTGGGCCACGTCGCCACAATCCAAGAAGGTCCGGCACCGAAGCGTGGCGATGCCAGTATCGACGGCCATCCAGGCGTTGTCATTACGATTGTCAAACAACCCCACGCAGACACGCGGAAACTCACCGATCAGGTGAAAGCCGCGCTCCGAGAAGTTGAATCGACGCTGCCCGCCGACATCGTGGTCAACACCGATTTGTTTCAACTGAAAGGCTTCATCGACCGTGGCATTTATTACGTCGAAGAGGCGTTGGTCATCGGAGCGGTGCTGGTGGTTATCGTGCTGTTTCTGTTCTTGCTTAACTTGCGCACGACGTTCATCACGCTCACTGCCATTCCACTGTCCTTGGTTCTCACGACGTTGGTGTTCAGGTTGATTGGGACACTGACCGGCACGGAACTTTCGATCAACGTGATGACACTTGGCGGAATCGCCGTGGCGATGGGGGAACTTGTCGATGATGCCATTGTCGAAATTGAAAACATCGTGCGCCACATAGCCATGGGCAAGACGCCATTT
>CAZIGP010000148.1:3644-4162 GCA_964538425.1 uncultured Pirellulales bacterium
GTGGAGAATATATTCCGGCGGCTCTCCCAAAATAACGCTTTACCAAATCCAAGACCCGCGCTGTGGGTAGTCTATCAAGCCAGCCGCGAAATTCGCTCGGCCATCGTCTTTGGTACAGCGGTTGTGATCCTTGCGTTCATGCCGCTGTTCGCCTTGTCGGGCGTCGAGGGCCGTTTGTTCACGCCGCTGGGCATCGCGTATATCGTCTCGATACTTGCATCGCTCGTGGTATCTCTCACCGTCACGCCGGTTTTATCCTACTACTTACTGCCACAGTCCAAGGCTACGCATCGTCACCAAGACGGTCTTTTGTTGCGATCCTTGAAATGGATGGCGAGTTATCTGATTCGGTTCAGCATGTCCAGTGCGTCCGTGTTGCTGCTGGCGACTTGGATGCTGGTCGGTTACTGCGCTTGGCATCTGACGCAGATGGGGGCGGATTTCCTGCCGAAGTTCGATGAAGGGAGCGTGCAGATCAACGTCGCCTTGCCGGGCGGCTCGTCGTTGACAGCTTCTAA
>CAZIGP010000148.1:4205-8618 GCA_964538425.1 uncultured Pirellulales bacterium
CGGGCTGAATTGGATGAACATGCTCAGCCGGTCAACGTCGGCGAATACATTTTGACCATGAACGCCCAAGCGGGAATCCAACGGGATGAGTTTTTGAAAACCGTGCTAACCGAATTGCGGGCGGAAGTGCCGGGCGTCGAAATCGAAGCCGAACAGCCCCTTTCGCATTTAATCAGCCACATGCTCTCCGGCGTCAACGCTCAAGTGGCCATCAAAATCTACGGCGACGACCTGGACAAGCTCCGGCAACTAGCAAACGAAGTGCGGTCGGCGCTGACGACCGTCAGCGGCGTGACGCCGCCGATCATTGATCCGCAAGAGCGCGTGGACGAATTGCATGTGGTCCTAAATCCCGACGAACTGGCTGTCTATGGAATCAGCCGTGAGTTTGTTGCCGACTTTGTGCAAACCGCGCTCAAGGGGGAAGCAGTCTCTAAGGTGTTGGAAGGTCAACGCCGCTTTGATCTCGTCATCAAGCTCCAAGAACCTTACCGCTCCAACCCCGACTATCTCAAAGAACTGCGGCTCGAATTGCCCGATCAGCGCGGCCAGGTGCGATTGAAAGACATTGCGGAGTTCCCCGCTGCCGCCAGCGGTCCCAATTTGGTCAATCGAGAAAACGTCCGTAGGAAGCAAGTCGTGCGGTGCAACGTGACCGGCCGAGATTTGGCAGGGGCCGTTGCAGAGATCGAGCAGGAAATTCGCCAGCGCGTGCGATTACCGGAAGGATACTTCATTGAGTTCGGCGGCCAGTTTGAAGCGCAGCGTTCGGCGACAGTCCTCATCACCAGTTTAGCCGGCGTGTCACTAGCCGGCGTCTTCATTGTGCTGATGATGTTGTACCCATCCGTGCGGATTACCTTTCAAATTCTTAATGCGATTCCAACAGCGTTTATCGGCGGTGTGCTGGCGCTGATGCTAACCAACCAGACGTTGACGGTTGCCAGCCTCGTCGGCTTTGTTTCTCTAGGTGGCATCGCCGTCCGCAACGGAATTTTGCTGGTGACACATTATTTCCATTTGATGAAGGAGGAAGGCCAACCGTTTTCCAAGGCGACGATCTTGCGTGGCAGCTTGGAACGGTTGGCTCCGGTGCTAATGACGGCGCTCACGGCCGGCATCGGCCTAGTGCCGCTCGTGCTCAGCGGAAAAAAGCCCGGCTTGGAAATCCTCTACCCTGTCGCCACGGTGATTTTGGGTGGACTGGTAACTTCAACTTTTTGCGAGTTTCTGTTGCATCCCGGTTTGTTCTGGAACTTTAGCGGCAAAGACGCCGAGCGGCTGGTCCACAGCGGCCCTGCCGAAGAAGAATTGCTGCAAAGTGCGTAAGAGTGTTTTTGGATTTCAAACTTCTTAATTTCTTAATTGGAGGATCGAAACGATGACGAAGCGACTGGCATTGAGTTGTGGATTACTGCTTGTTGCGATTTTAGCGGCTGGCTGCGATAAGCCCGCAGAAACTAAACCAGTAGCGAAAGACAAGGGTTCTGTTGCTCCCCATTCTCACGGCACGGGACCGAATGGCGGCGTGGTATTTGATCTCGGCAGCCATCACGCCGAGTTCACCGTGGACCACGACAAGCAGCAATGCACGGTACTGATTCTCGGCGACGATGAGAAAACTCCGAAAGCCGTCGCTGCAACAGAGTTCATCCTGAATATCAAAGAAACAAAAACCAACGAGGGAAAAGTTGTGGCCCCGATGACCGTCACAATCAAGGCGACCGACGCCGCAGATGGGAAGGCCGCAACTTTTGCCGGCACCGATCCAGGTATCGGCAACGTGGCAGATTTTGAAGGCACGGTCTCCGGCGAGATCGACGGCAAACCGGCCAGCGGAGCGTTCAAAGAGTAATTTACCGCTCACGTTCTCCCGGCGCAGCAAGCGGAGCATCCGCTGCCGCCGTGGAGAGCGGGAGTCGGGAGAGAAGTTCTTATGGGAATCTTTTCGTATCTCGCACGGATCGGCATTTCGGCGGCGATCATTGTCATGGTCGCCGAGATTTCCAAGCGCTCGCCGCGCTTGGGTGCGTTATTGCTGTCACTTCCGCTGGTGAGCGTTCTGGCCTTTACTATGAGTTGGTTGCAGCATCGCGATCTGCCCGCAGTGTCGCGGATGGCGCGAGAAACCCTTGTGCTGGTTCCGCTCGGTCTACCATTCTTTGTCCCGTTGGCGTTTGCGTCGAAACTTGGCTGGGATTTCTGGCCAGCGATAGTAGTTGGAGTATTGCTTGCCGCATTAACCATTGGCAGTTGGTTGTTCTTCGTTCCGTCGAATTGATCTTGCGTAGCCGTTTGGGAAAGGACTCCCGATATGAACTCGTACCTAATTCCGGCATCCCGGTGTAAAGCGATGTTATCGCTATCACTTTTAGGATGCTTGATGGTGTTGCTATCGAATCATCAAACGATGGCGCAACAGCCCGTCGAACCTGTTGTTCGACTTGTTGGAGCGGCTCAGCCGGAAGTTCTGCCTACGCCTCCACCACAGCCATTGCCTCCCTGTGATCCTGGTTTGACACTTCCTCAATTGGAGCAAATGGCACTTGCTTCCAATCCGTCGATCGCGCGGGCCGCAGCAATGGTAGGTGCAGCGAGAGGGAATTGGGTCCAAGTCGGTCTCTGCCCTAATCCCAGCGTAGGATACGAGGGACAACAGCTTGGCAGCGGCGGCCTCGCTGAGCAGCAAGGTGTTCTCGTCAGTCAAGAGATTATTCGTGGCGGCAAACTTAGCTTGAGTCGAGCCGTTGCAGATCGGGAAGTGGCCGTCGCGCAGCAAGAACTGGCCGCACAACAGTTGCGAGTCTTGACCGATGTCCGCATTGCCTTCTATCAAGTCTTGCTGGCGCAACGCCAAATCGACCTTACCCAGAACATAATTCGCATCAATAATGAGGGCGTCCAAGCGGCTGAAAAGCTGTTACGTGCCAACGAAGTGGGGCGTCCCGATCTCTTGCAATCGCAACTGGAAGTCGAAAATGCCCAGATTCTTGCCGAAAATGCCCGAAACCGGCACGACGCTGCCTGGCGAAGTCTTGCGGCCGTTGTCGGCAATCCATTTCTTCCAGTGCAGGCCCTTTCCGGCGATGCAGCAACACCGCCTCTCGATCTTCGCTACGAAGAAGTATTGGCTCGCATCAAGGCAATGAGTCCTGAAATCTCAGCCGCAATGTTTGAAATCTCGCGTTCGCAAGCAGCGCTCGAACGGGCGCGTGCTGAACCGATTCCCAACGTGAATCTACAAGGCTTAATCAATGCACAGGACAACGGAATCGGCGGAAAACCCGATGCCGGCCTTGCTGTGACGGTTCCGATTCCACTGTTCAACCGCAATCAAGGCGCGATTCAGCGGGCGCAGTCCGAAATTGCCGCTGCCAAGAACTCGCTGTTCCAGATTGAACTCGACTTGCAAAATCGCCTAGCGCCGACGTATGAGCAATACGCCAATGCGCGGAATCAAGTCGTCCGGTATCGCGATAAAATTCTTCCAACCGCTCAAGAATCACTGGATTTGACGCGCAAAACGTATCAAGCGGGCGAACTCAATTACGTCGGTTTGCTGGCGGTCCAACGCACGTTCGCCTACACGCACCTAAATTACCTTGAAGCCCTGCGGTCGTTGAGGATCGCCGAAGTGGAGATCGAAGGGTTGCTTTTGCGCGGCAGTCTCCAAAACAAATCTAGCGCTTCTGCACCACTCGAAAACGGCGGAGGTTATCGCGCCGCGCCGATTGGTGGGGTTGAATTGTTTCGTTAGTGGATAATTGGTGCGCACGAGCTTCGTCAAATTGTAATTAGGATTTGGGAGCTGCACCCGCATGTATCTATGGCAAGCTGATTTTAGAACCAGGTGCTCTATTTCTAATTCAGATTTGAGTTCGGTTTGTGCGGCCTGGATGGGAAAGAAAAACGAGATTTTTTTGTTCCGAAATAGGAATAAGCTCATTCCGCCGCAACCGTGATATAATCGAGGTATGGACGAGCGCGCGGAAACAGAACTGCTAATGCAGGTCGCTGCCGGGACCGATCCCCTGACTGCACTTGCGGCATTACCGCGCGCAGATGAAAATCTCGATGACTCGCAGGGCGAGTCATCGGAGACAAGTGGCTATGGATGGATCGTGTTCGCCATCTTGATTTTCGTAATAGCTTGGATGCTGTCCCGCTAGCCAATGATTGCACAACAGCAAAAACAATTTTGTCATAACGATAACGGAGAAATGATCGACGCCGCACGAGCGGCAATGAAAACAATTCGCGTGATTTAAGTATCTGCTCTGTCAAAACCGCTAACCTGAGCCGCAAGGCTCTTGATGTAAAGAAGCAGTGCTTGGACTCACGCCCCCGCAAGGGGGCGTCGAGCCTTGTGCTGTTCTTTACGCGCCTTAGCGGGCGTTGACAGGCGGCCTTGGT
>CAZIGP010000149.1:0-8603 GCA_964538425.1 uncultured Pirellulales bacterium
CCTGAACCCTGAACCCCGAACCCTGAACCCCAGCAGCTTTTTGTCATTCATTGCTGCCCATCCTGCGGCGATGGGTTGCCGCTCGTATTCGACGAATTGTTATTGCTCGAGTCAGCTTGAGAATCATCTTCGGGAATTACAGTGGAGATGGCTGGCAGCGGTAAGCCAGCGGGCAGATGCACCACAAGCCGATAGAGATTGTCGGGATTGTCCATGGTAGGCATCGCGCCGGCTGCAGTGTAAAAGGTTCCCGAAGGTCGTTGGGAATCGTCGAAGTCATCTCGCAAATAAACGGAAATCTCGACGGCGCGTGGCACGCCACCGTTGGCCGTGGAATCCCATTGATTTAACCATTGAGAGCCGTCAAAGTAGCGGAATTCTAACGACTGAACCTCCGGAGCCAGGATCACGGCAGCGTCCGGCTGAGCCGTGGAAGTCGACTGCCAGAGTGAAGTGGCTCGATCGACTTCGGTGCGTGCTAATCCTTCCGCGGCGTTCGATGTCGTTTTAGAGGTTGCCATTGCCGGCAGCACGGCCGGAGCAATATTGGATGAGTTGGCCAGGAAGTAAGAAACGGTGCGCACATCGCCTCGTGGTGAAGTGGTGTTTGCATTGGCGCCGTACAAATATTCGTCGAGTCGCGGAATGCGAGTAACATCGATTTGTACTTGATATTGGTTGCCGTAGATGCCAGCCATGGGCGTCGTCGGCATTGCATCGGCCGATTCGTTGTTTTCGTCTTCGCTGCTTTCGGAATTCGAGTTTTGCGACGAAGAATTAGTGCTCGTGGATTGAGCCGAGTTTGTTCCGCCGGCTGCGCTAGAGCCGCCCGAACTGCCACCGCCAATACTAGAATTCAGCCCGCTATCGTCGAACGCTTCGTAACGCACCACAGCACGCAAATCATCGGCGATGCGCTGCATAATTGCCCGGGCCAATTGCTCACGTTCAGTGCGCCGCCGGCAACTATCCACCGTGCGCAGCGTGGAATTCACTGCGGTGCCCACAAGCGTAATGACCATGGCCGTGAGACCAAGTGCCAGGAGAACTTCGAGAAGCGTAAAAGCACGACGCGAAGATGCGAAAGCGATTCGATATGGCCGATGTAGTTGAACTCCCGAACCCTGAACCCTGAACCCTAAATCCAGAACCTCGACCATTTTTCTTGGATCGTTCATTGCGGTGCTCCCTGCTGCGGGGTACCGCTGCTATTCGATGAAGCATTCTGTTGCGCTTGGCTTTTGGCTTCGGCATTAGCCTGCGCGTTGGCCTGGGCTTGAGTTGCCAACTCCATTTCCATTTGCGGATCGACCATCCAGCGCTTTAAGGTGAATTCAACCGGTTTGCGTTGGGTAGTTTGGCTGCGCGTCACCGTGACAGAAATGGAAAGTAGGCCTGCTTGATCAACTTCTTCGGTGAGCATCGAGTAAACATAATTTGGATCGCCTTCGATCGGCACGTTAGACATCGAACCGGTGGGAACAGCCCCGGCCACGACCTGCGACATGACACTCTCTGCATGAAGCTCGGCACGAGTGTAATCGCGAGCATCGGCGGCGCTTAACAACCCGCTACGCACGAGTTCGCCCAAGACAGCAACAGAACCCGCGAGGATCGCGAGCGCGAGAATCACCTCGAGTAGCGTAAGACCTTGAGGAAAACCAAGGGTGAAGGAGTGATTTTGAATGGAATGGGGAATAGCCAGCAACGATGCCCGTTGCCTTCTCCCTTTTGCCTTCTGCCTTCTGCCTTGCAAATTCTCTCTCACGGGTTCACCTCCGGACCCGTGGTGATTTCTCCAACTCGTGTCACACCCGTCAGGCCGCGTACATTGACCGTGATGTAACGGCCCGTGCGGTTAGTAATGGTCAGCACAGCATCCGAGGAAGTGCCATCGGGGTAAAACACCACCGGTGGCGAGGTCGCCGTAATGCCTGCCGAAGAAAGCTGTGCATCGGCAGCCATCGTGCGAGAGTCACTACCGCGATCGAGCTTGCTGAAGATCATATTTTCCGGCAGCTTCGGGCCTGTGGTAGTTGCTGCGCCGCTGTAAGTCGTCGTTGCCGAGGGAATCGCCACATCGAAGCTCTTTGCGGAAATGGGCATCGCCGCTTCCAAGTCGGCATTTTCATCTTGCCACGGCACGACGGAATAATCCCCCGCCTGCATCTCGAACCGAAACACATGCGGCAATCCGGTAGAAATAGCTTGCACCCGTGCCTTGCCCCAAGCCGCTTGAATTTGCTCGGCCGCGTTTCGCAGTTTGATGTTGACGTAAGCCCGACTAATGAGCGGCCAGGCTATACCGGTCAACACCGTTAGCAACGCCAACACCAACAGCAACTCCATCAGCGTAAAGCCGTGACGAGTTGGTCGGGTTGGAATCGGCCGCTGCATAAGGCACTAGCGATTATAAATATCGTCGGGAGTTCCGCCGGAACCATCGGGGCCAAACGACCAAATATCGGGCTTTTCACCATTGTGCCGCGCAGTGCCTTGAGGATCGAACTGATAAGGATTTCCCCAAGGGTCGGGTGGAACGTCTTTATCAATGTAAGGGCCTGCCCAATTTTGCGAGCCGGATGAATTGGCGCGAAGCTCTTCTAAAGCGGTGGGATACGCGAACATGTCGGTGTAATAACGCTGACAGGCGCTGTCATAGCTATCGACTTGGATTTGCGCAGTTCGCTCGAGCGCCTTCTTCTGCGTGCCGGTAAACATCCCGACGGCCAGCGATCCCAGTACGACGAGGATCACAAGCACCAAGAGCACTTCCATCAAAGTAAAGGCCGCACGATCTTCGCGGCGAGAACGACGACGATTCATAGAAACCTCCAACTTATAAGTGTTTGTTAATTGTCAGTAATTAAAGGTTGGCAATTTAAGCAAACTGTTTTCTGTTCATAACGGGATGGCAATCATTCCCTCATTCTAACCGATGGATGTGCTCATCTTTAGTACCGGCAACAGCAGAGCAATAACGACAACCAGTACAGCACCGGCCAATAGCAACAGCATCATCGGCTCGATCAAACGCACCAGCAAATCCAACCGGCGAAATGTACGGCGTTCCAGTGAGTCGGCGATATTGGTGAGCACGGTTTCCAAAGTATTGGATTCTTCCGCCACGGCAATCATCTCCACAACTTCAGGCGGAAAATAACCTGAGGCGCCCAACGGCCTCGCGAGCGCTTGACCCGATGACAAATTTTCGCCGGCTTCATTAATTGCTGCCGCCAGAATACGATTGCCCGCCGCAGCACTGCTGATTTCCAGCGATCGCAAAATCGGCACGCCATTGTGCAAAAGCGTTCCTAGCACACGGCAAAATCTCGCCACGGCAAGGCTAAGAAACACCGTGCCGATCACAGGCAAGCGAATTTTCAACCGATCGCTCCAGCGCCTGCCATCTTCGGTCGCCAATAAATTTCGGCCATAAATAAAGCCGGCCACGAGAATCAAAATGACGAGCCAGCCCCATTTCGTCAGTGTGCGACTGGTTGCCAAAAGAAACTCGGTAACTCCCGGCAATTCTCCTTGATCTCTTAGCCGTTGAAACAAATCTTCGAATTTGGGCACGAAGAAAACGATGAGCACAGTTACCACGGTCACACCGACGACGGCTAAAAACACGGGGTAAGCCAGCGCCCCGGTCGTGCGTGCCTTCAATTCTTGTTGTTGCTCGGTGAACTGTGCCACGCGAGCCAAGGCATCTTCGAGAAAACCGCCTTCACCACCTGCACGAACCATGCTAACGGCCATTTCGCCAAACGCTCGCGGCTGTGCTTGCATGGCGTCGGCCAGCGTGCTCCCTTCTTCGACCGCGGCGTGAACTTTTTCCAGCACTTCTTTCAGTGCAGGGTGCGATGTCTGGTTCTTAATCACTTCGAGCGATCTTAACAGTGGCACGCCGCTGCGCAGCAAATCGGCTAACTGCGAGTAGGTAACCGCCATCAACTGTGCTTTGACCTTACGTCCGCGCATCACGCGCATCATGCTGTTGGCATCGGCCTCTTGCACTTCCACCGGAAACAGCGATTGCTTATCGAGCGACGAAAGCACATCGCGGCGATTGGGCGCAGAAATCGTCCCGCTGACCTTGCGGCCACTCGTGTCGCGCGCGATATAAGCAAAATCTGGCATGGAATCAAACGATGAAGGATAAACGATGAATGATGAACTGAAAAAAGTTACTTCCGACGTTTTGCTGTTTTCGCGGACGCTGTGAGAATCGCCAACAATTCATTTGCTTCGGCCTGTAGAGCAGCGAGACGAGCCTCCTTTACAAGCTGTGCGCCAACGATCAATTCCAACCAATATTTTGTCTCATCTAATTCCTGAATCGCACTTTCTATCTTGCTCACAAATTCGGCGGTTGACCGAGCACGATGGCCTTCTCGGTATTGAGCACCAACCGATGTGCCACTTCGCAATACCTGATGTCCAAGAACGCGACCAATATCGGTTTTCGGCAATGCGGAGTACATCTGAATTATCCGTAATGCGAACTGTTTGGTTCGAATCTTCAAATCATTTTTGTCGCGACTTGAATCCATTATCATGCTCCGTTTGATGTTTGTGTGAATGGCTACATATTCCCTCCGCCGTTCATCGTTTATCATTCATCGTTCATCATTTTGTCTGCAAGATGTCGCCTTTGGTTGTCCGTGCGATTTCGTCGATGGTCGTCTTTCCCGCAAGCACTTTTCGCCAACCGTCCTTGCGCAAAGTGAGCATGCCTTCTTCCAAGCCGGCCTTGGTAATTTCCCATGTACTGGCGCGGTCGTGCGCAAGTTGACGAATGCGGTCGCTGGTTACCAGCAATTCGTAAATACCCATGCGACCGGCGAAACCGACGTTTCGACAAGCACGGCAACCGCGCGAACGATATAACTTGCCGCCGATTTCACCAAGTCTTTCCCGAGGAAAATCCGCCGGCAAATCGGTTTCGCTAGGCACATACGCTTCTTTGCATTGAGCGCAAAGCCTGCGCACCAAACGCTGGGCCATCACCCCTTCGACCGTGCTGGCGACCAGAAACGGCTCCACTCCCATGTCAATCATCCGGGTGTACGCCCCAGCGGCATCGTTCGTATGCAGCGTGCTGAATACCAAGTGACCTGTGAGTGAAGCCTGAATGGCGTTCTCCGCCGTTTCGCGGTCTCGAATTTCTCCGACCAGCACAATATCAGGGTCATGACGCAAAATGCTGCGTAACGAGTGAGCAAATGTCAGCCCAATTTTCGTGTGAACTTGAATCTGATTGATTCCGTCGAGCTGGTATTCCACGGGATCTTCCGTGGTGATGATCTTCGTTTCATCATCTTTAATCTCAAGCAGTGCACTATACAAAGTCGTTGTTTTTCCAGAGCCGGTTGGGCCCGTCACCAACACAATACCGTGCGGCAAGCGAATAAGTTGCTGAAACGTCGCATACAAATCGTCTTCCATCCCCAGCTTTTGCAGCTTGAACTCCATCGAGCCTTTGTCGAGGATACGCATGACGATTCCTTCGCCATGGATCATCGGGATGACCGATACGCGAACGTCGATTTCACGGCCGCGCACCATCAGCTTGATGCGGCCATCTTGCGGCAAACGTTTTTCTGCAATGTTCAGTCGCGACATAATTTTCAAACGACTGATGATGGCAGCTTGAAACCGCGTGATTTCTGGCGGCGTCGGCTGCGGATGCAATAAACCGTCGATGCGGTAACGAATCCACAGCCCTTGGGATTGCGGCTCGATGTGAACGTCGCTCGCCCGTGATTCGATCGCTTCCAGCAAAATTTCGTTGACCAGCCGAACAACACTCGCCTCCTGCGCCATTTCCGAAAGCTCGGAACCATCGGTTTCGATCTCACCCAGCAGTTGAACGTTGTCGTCTGCCTGAGCAAGTAAGCCCGTAACCGTTTCGCTACCAACGCCAAGGTGCGTTTTGATCAGCTTCGAGATTTCTGCGCGGCTGGCCAATACAGGAATGACGGTAAGTCCCGTAGAGGCACTCAGCTCATCCAATGGGTAAAGATCAAACGGATCGGCGGTGGCGACGACCAAACTGCCATTCTCACGTCGCACGGGAAAAATCGCTTGCCGGTGCAAAAGCTTTGGGGGGAAATCGCGTAACAAAGTCAAATCGACTTCGGTTTCCACCAAGTCGATGTAATCCAAGCCCACTTCTGCCCCGAGTGCTTTCAGGACCGCATCTTCGGTACAATAGCCCATTTGCACAGCCAACTGCTCTAAGCGAGTTCCATTGTTTTGAGCAGCTTTCACCTCGGCCAATTGACGATCAGTCAATAAACCGCGACGGACTAAAACAGCAGCAGCATCCATGATGACAATGGCGGAAAAATAAAGGCGGAAGGTGGAATCTGGCAGGAGAACCGGCGGTCCAATTTTTAATTATAACGGAACCACGACCCTAAAGGCGAAGCGTTATTCAAGCCAGTTACAAGTAAAATCAAGCCCAGAGGTACTTACCCCTGGGCTTGATCGTAGTTTCAGTGACGTTTTAACGAGCAATCGGTGATAAATGACACAAACTAGGCGTCTCGCGGAGCACGTCCTTCACCTTCGCCGCGTCCTTCACCACGTCCTCGGCCTTCTCCCCGGCCCCGTCCCTCACCGCGGCCTCGTCCTTCACCCCCCTGGCCTTCGCCACGACCGCGTCCACCGCCGAAACTGTTGCGAAGTTGTTGGACGTCGAACTCTTTCCCCTTCAGTTTTTCGAATTGCTCTTTTTGTTCAGCGGTTAAAACATCCATCGCCTTTTGATTTCGCTCTTCACGGCTGAGTCGCTCGCCACCTTGCCGCTCGCCACCCTCATTGCCGCGCTGACGACCACCGAATCCACCGCGCCCAAGCACTTCATTCAGCTTCTCTTTTTGCTCATCCGTCAGATTCAACTTTTCTGCAACGGCGGTATTCTGCGTTAATGCGCGGGCGCCTTGAAATTGAATCACAAGTTGGGCCAGTCGATCTTTCTGGTGCGGCAGCAAAATTTCCTCCATCTTTTTGCGATTCTTTTCGGTGGCTTCGCGCATCTTTGCACCGATATCTTCGCGACTCAGGTTTTGATCGCGCAAATCGCTGAACGATTGCATTGCTTCATCACCAACTTTGACGATCTGTTGCTTCTGGTCGTCCGAGATTTCCAGTTCCTTTTGTACGGCTTCCGCACGCAATAACATCTGCGTCGGATCACCAAAACCCATGGCTCCGCCAAAGCCGCCACGGCCGCCATTTCGATTTCCTCGTCCTTGTCCTTCTTGATTTTGTGCCACTGCCGTTGAAACGGCCATCAACAAGGCAATTCCTGCTACGGTTAATCGAACGCTAGTTTTCATGCCTAAATTCCTCCAAACGAATGATTGAAAAAGGTCCCACCGAATTTCTGTAATTTGAGTTCGCCAAACGATTCCCCAGATCCCGGGTTTCATGGCGATTGCTATCCAGCAGAGGGTAGACAGACTATTGAACCCCGTAACTAATGGCCAGTTTCGTAGTTTAATGATTAGAAACAGTTTCAAAACTGCCGGGGACTGCCCCAATTTTGCGCAGTCCGCGAAAGGGTGGCACGCCCTAAGCGTACCAACGGCGTGGTCGAACTGAGAACAACGGGCGGTCATTTGCCGGTTCGATTTACATAGCCTCTGAACTGGCTTGGAGTTACAATCAAGGTCATGTCCAAATATCACCTCGTACTTTTGACTTTAGCCTTAAGCCTGTCCGGCTTTCTCGAAGCCAAAGGCCAAGATTTTCGCGGTCGCGGCCGGGCAGATTCAGGGCGTGCCGAAGGGCGATTTTCCCGCAATCGAGAGGATGACAACGATAACGACCAAAATAACCGCGATCAAGAAAACGGTCGTGGCAATTTTAATCGGGGTGGTTTTGGCTCCTCCGAAGGCCGCAGAGGTCGCGGCGGCTGGGGCGGTTCTTGGGCACGCGGAAATGACGGCGGCGAACAAGCGAGTTCGGGTCAAGGCGAACGAGGCCGATTTGGCGGCCGCGGCGATTGGCTTCGACGACTCGATGCCAATGGCAACAACATGATTGATCCCAGCGAAATGAATGGCTGGGTACGCCCCATGGCACAACGTTCCGGGCTCGATACAAACGCTCCAATTCCCATCGAAAAACTGCAGTCGTCCCTAGATCAATTTCGCCGCGACCGGGAACAAGAATCTGGCAATCGTGAGGAAGGAAAAGAGCGAAACGCCGCGGGATCGAGTTCCGGCAAAAGTAATACCGACGATGGCCCTCGGCTTGTGCCCGGGTTTGGCGAAACAGTTCAGTTGCCGGCCGTATTAGGGTTCGGAGTTGCAGATCCGTTATTGGCTTCAGCCGGGTCGACCGAAGTGACAAAATCGAGCACTAATCCTCCGTCATCCGGCGTAAGCGATTCCGAACGTCGTCGGCGCAGCGAGTCGAGCGAAACAAAAAGCAGCGAAACAAAAAGCAATGACTCCGAACGTGGTTCCCGTGGTGATTCAGATCGGCCTAGTCGCAGCGAACGCCGAGGCTGGTGGGGCAACAATGGGGGCAACAATGATGGAGGAGAGCAGCGAGAAAATAGCCGTCGTTGGGGCGGCGGCGGCGCG